>NZ_CCXH01000134.1 GCF_000820725.1 Actinomyces polynesiensis
CGGAACTCAGCGCCCCGGAGGCGGGGTCGACGACGGTGAAACCACGCCGGCGCAGCACCTGGACGTTCTCCCGGGTGGCGGCGTCCTCCCACATGGCGGTGTGCATGGCCGGGGCCAGCACCACCGGGCAGGTCGCGACCAGCACGGTCGTGGTGAGGAGGTCATCGGCCATCCCCAGGCGCAGCCGTGCCAGGAGGTCCGCGGTGGCGGGGGCGATGAGCACCAGCTCCGCCCGGCGGGCGATCTCGACGTGGTCCGCGCCGCCGGCCTCGAAGACCCCCGAGCGCACGGGGTGACCGCTGAGCGCCTCCCAGGTGGCGGTGCCGACGAAAGAGAGGGATCCGGGCGTGGGGACGATGGTGACGTCGAGACCCTCACGCATGAGGTCGCGCACCACGGTGGCGACCTTGTAGGCGGCGATCCCCGCACCCACGCCGACGACGACCGTGGCCGCCACGGGCTCAGGCCTTCTGGTCGGCCTCGAGGGTCAGCAGACCCTCGTCGATCTCGCGCAGGGCGATGGCGAGCGGCTTCTCGTCGGGCTCCGTCTCGACGACGGGACCGACGAACTGCACCATGTTCTGCTCGAGCTGCAGGTTGTAGGCGTTGATCTGCCGGGCGCGCTTGGCCGCGAAGATCACCAGTGCGTACTTCGAGTCGACGTGCTCGAGCAGGTCGTCGATGGGCGGGTAGGTGATGCCCTCGGGCTGGGCGACGATTCCGGACATGTGGCCTCCGCTTCGGTGGAACTGGACGACGCGCGCGGGGAGCGCACACGCCACGGCCCCCGAGTCTACTCCAGGCCCATCAGGTGGGCCAGTTCCGCGGCAGCCCGGTCGACGTCGTCGTTGACGACGACGTGGTCGAACTCACCCTCCGCCGCCAGCTCCCTGCGCGCGGTGCGCAGACGGCGCTCCCGCTCCTCGGGGCCCTCCGTCCCGCGCCCGACCAGGCGGTGCTCCAACTCCTCCCACGAGGGCGGGGCGAGGAAGACGAGACTGGCCTCGGGCATGGCCCGGCGCACCTGCCGCGCGCCGTCGAGGTCGATCTCCAACAGGACGGGCACGCCCTCCGCGAGCTTCTCCTCCACCGGCCGGCGGGGGGTCCCGTAGCGGTGGGCACCGTGGACCACCGCCCACTCGAGCATCTGCCCGTCGCGGACCAGTTCGTCGAAGCGCTGCCCGGACACGAAGTGGTAGTGCACGCCGTCCACCTCGCCGGGACGCGGTGGACGGGTCGTCGCCGAGACGGAGACCGCGAGCCCGGGATGGCGCGCGCGCAGCGCCGCCACCACCGTGCCCTTCCCGACTGCTGTGGGACCTGCGAGGACGGTGAGACGTGCGGGATGCATGCCCCCATCCTGCCACCCTCACCCGAAGCGGCGGACGAGCTCCTCGCGCTGGACGGGGCCGAGACCGCGCACACGCCGCGACGCCGCGATGCCGATCTCGTCCATGAGGATCGCCGCCGTGTTCGCGCCGACCCTGGGGAGGGACTCGAGGAGTGCGACGACCTTCATCTTCGCGATCGCCTCGTCCGTGTCGGCGAGGGCGAGGACCTCCGAGAGTGCCATCTCCCGGGACTTCAGCGCGGCCTTCACCTCCGCACGGCGCCGTCGCGCCCTGGTCGCCTTCTCGAGGGCCTGTGCCCGCTGTTCGGGGGTCAGATCCGGAAGAGCCATGGTCATCACTCCTTTGGACGAGATGGATCCTGGTGCCACCAGCATGGCACCCCGGACCGGTCGGGACGTGGCTTCCGTCACTTGTCCGTGCCGGTCAGGACCGTTTCGAGGTCCTCCACCGCCTGCCGGTGGGCCCGGCGCAGGCCGGCCGCGTCCGGGCCGTGGCGCAGCACGGCACGGGAGGTCGATGCGAGGACACGGTCGACGCTCCCCCCGAAAACCTCTCTGACCTGCTCAGATCCTGCTCCCTGGGCTCCGATCCCCGGGGCGAGGACCGGACCATCCAGTCCCTCCAGGTCCACCCCCAGCTCACGGACCGCTCCCCCGACCGTCGCCCCGACGACCACACCGAAGGAACCAATGTGACCAAGCTCACATCCCGCATTGCGCGCGGCGACCTCCCCGACCACGCGCGCAGCGACGGAACAACCGTCCGAACCCCTCGCATGCTGCACCGATGCCCCCTCGGGGTTCGAGGTGAGGGCGAGCACGAAGGCACCGCGGCCCGAGGCCGCCGCCAGGTCGAGGGCCGGAGCGAGCGATCCCACACCCAGGTAGGGCGAGAGGGTCACCGCGTCACCGGCCAGGGGGGAGCCCTCCGCCAGGTAGGCGTGGGCGTAACCCTCCATGGTGGAACCGATGTCACCGCGCTTGGCGTCCACGATGCACAGGGTCCCGGTGTCACGGCAGGCCGCGACGACCTCCTCGAGGACCGCCACACCACGGGACCCGAAACGCTCGAAGAACGCCGACTGCGGCTTCACCGCCGCCACACGCCCACCCAGGGCGTCCACGACCCCCAGGGAGAACGCGCGCAGGCCGGCGACGTCGACACCCAGCCCCCACGACTCCAGCAGGGCGGGGTGGGGGTCGATGCCCACGCAGACGGGGCCGTGTGCGTCCATCGCGGCCCGCAGCCGCTCGCCGAAGGGTGTCGGGCGGGAGGCGGGGCCGCCCTCGTCGGTCGCGGTGCGCGCCTCCCTGCCCGCACCACCGGACCCCGGGACGGTCGACCCCACACCGCTGGCACCCACGGGGGCGCTCACCTCACGCCCTCCCCCGCCACGCGGGCTGCGTCCCACTCCTGGAGGGAGCGCACCCGGTAGGGGCCCCTCAGGCGGACCTCGATGGCCTGGACCGCGGCGTTGAAGGCCTGCAGCGTGGTGAGGATCGTGCGGTCGTTGGCCGTGGCGGCCGTACGGATCTGGTAGCCGTCGTGCCGGTTGGACGCCCGCTGGGGCGTGTTGACGACGATGTCGACGAGTCCGTCGTTGATGAGGTCGACGATCGTGGGCTCCCCGGCCGGGCCGCGCCCCGCGGAGGACTTGCGCACGACCTCGGCCTCGATCCCGTTGCGGCGCAGCACGGAGGCGGTGCCCTGGGTGGCCATGATGTGGAAGCCCAGCTCCTGGAGGCGCACCACCGGGAAGACGATGGCCCGTTTGTCGGAGTCCGCGATGGAGATGAACACCGTGCCCTCGGTGGGCAGCTCGGCGAAGGCGCCGGACTGGGACTTCGCGAAGGCGGTCGGGAAGTCGCGGTCGATGCCCATGACCTCACCCGTGGACCGCATCTCGGGGCCGAGGATCGTGTCGACGACGGAGCCGTCACTGCGCCGGAAGCGCTTGAAGGGCAGGACCGCCTCCTTGACGGCGATCGGCTGGTCCAGGGGGATCAGGCGCGCGTCGCGCGGGGGGAGCACACCCTGCTCGCGCAGGGAGGCGACGGTCTCCCCCACCTGGATGAGGGCCGCCGCCCTCGCCAGGGACACCCCCGTGGCCTTGGAGGCGAAGGGCACCGTGCGTGAGGCGCGGGGATTGGCCTCGATGACGTAGAGGATGTCCGACATCAGCGCGAACTGGATGTTGATGAGCCCCCGCACGCCCACGCCCCGGGCGATGGCCTCCGTGGAGGCCGTGATGCGGGCGACCTCACGCTCCGACAGCGTCATGGGGGGCAGGACGCAGGCGGAGTCGCCGGAGTGGACCCCCGCCTCCTCGATGTGTTCCATGACCGCGCCCATGAACAGGTCCTCCCCGTCGTAGAGCGCGTCGACGTCGATCTCCACCGCGTCGTCGAGGAAGCGGTCGATGAGCAGGGGCCCACGGGAGAACAGGACGTCGATGTCGGGGCGGTCGAGGTAGTCGGCCAGGCCCTCGGCGTCGTTGACGACCTCCATCCCGCGTCCGCCGAGCACGAAGGAGGGCCGCACGAGGACGGGGTAGCCGACCTCCTCCGCGACCGCCGGCACCTGGTCGGTGGTGTGGGCGACACCGTGGGCGGGGGCGGGGAGGTCCGCCTCGGCGAGCACCAGGCCGAACTCCTCACGGTCCTCGGCCAGGGCGATCGAGGCGGGACTCGTCCCCAGGATCGGGACCCCGGCGTCCTCCAGTGCCTGGGCGAGGGACAGCGGCGTCTGCCCACCGAGCTGCACGAGCATCCCGGCCACCGGCCCGGCCTCGCACTCGGCGCGGTAGACCTCCAGGACGTCCTCCAGGGTGAGGGGTTCGAAGTAGAGGCGGTCGGAGATGTCGTAGTCGGTGGAGACGGTCTCGGGGTTGCAGTTGACCATCACGGTCTCGTAGTGCCCAAGCAGCGCCAGCGCGGCGTGCACGCAGGAGTAGTCGAACTCGATGCCCTGCCCGATGCGGTTGGGCCCGGCACCCAGGATGATGACGGCCTCCCGCTCGCGCGGGGCGACCTCACTCTCCTGGTCGTAGGAGGAGTAGTGGTAGGGCGTGCGCGCCTGGAACTCGGCGGCGCAGGTGTCGACCGTCTTGTACACGGGCCGCACGCCGAAGGCGCGGCGCACCTCACGCACGGTGGTCTCGGACAGGCCGCGCATGCGGGCCAGCTGGGCGTCGGAGAAGCCGTGGCGCTTGGCCTCCACGAGGACGTCACGGGTGAGGGCCGGTGCCGCGGCCACGCGCTCCGCGATCTCCTGGAGCAGGAACATCTGGTCGAGGAACCAGGGGTCGATCGCCGTGGAGGCGTGGATCTCCTCCAGGGTCGCCCCACCCCGGATCGCCTGCTGGACCTGGACCAGCCGGCCCTCGGTGGGGGTGGCGGCCGCGGCCACGAGCTCGCGGGTCTCCTCCGGGGTGGGGACGGGCCCGTCCCAGTGGAACTGGACCCCGGGCTTGTCGATGGAGCGCAGGGCCTTCTGGAGGGCCTCGGTGTAGTTGCGCCCGATCGCCATGGCCTCCCCGACGGCCTTCATCGAGGTCGTCAGCGTCGGGTCCGCCTGCGGGAACTTCTCGAAGGTGAAGCGTGGGACCTTGACCACGACGTAGTCGAGGGTCGGTTCGAAGGAGGCGGGCGTGGAGCCCGTGATGTCGTTGGGGATCTCGTCGAGGGTGTAGCCGATGGCCAGGCGGGCCGCGATCTTGGCGATCGGGAAACCGGTGGCCTTGGAGGCCAGGGCCGAGGAGCGGGACACGCGGGGGTTCATCTCGATGACGATGATCTTGCCCGTCTCCGGGTGCACCGCGAACTGGATGTTGCACCCACCGGTGTCGACACCCACGGCGCGGATGACGGCGATGCCGATGTCCCGCAGGCGCTGGAGCTCCCGGTCGGTCAGCGTCAGCGCGGGGGCGACGGTGATGGAGTCGCCGGTGTGGACGCCCACCGGGTCGACGTTCTCGATGGAGCAGACGACCACGACGTTGCCCGCGCGGTCGCGCATGAGTTCGAGCTCGTACTCCTTCCACCCCAGGATCGACTCCTCGAGGAGCACCTCGGTGGTGATGGAGGCGGTGAGTCCCGCCCCGGCGATCCGGTCGAGCTCCTCGGGCGTGTAGGCGATGCCCGAGCCGAGCCCACCCATCGTGAAGGAGGGGCGCACGACGAGCGGGTAGCCCAGGTCCTCCGCCGCCGCGTGGCAGTCCTCCAGCGTGTGCGCGATGTGGGAGCGGGCGACCTGCGCCCCGCAGGCCTCGACGATCTCCTTGAACTCCTCGCGGTCCTCCCCCGCCCGGATGGCGTCCACGGAGGCGCCGATGAGTTCGACACCGAAGCGCTCGAGCACCCCGCGCTCCGCCAGGGCGATGGCCGTGTTGAGGGCGGTCTGGCCACCGAGGGTCGGCAGGAGCGCGTCGGGGCGTTCCTTCTCGATGATGGAGGTGACGACGTCGGGTGTGATGGGCTCCACGTACGTGGCGTCCGCCAGGTCGGGGTCGGTCATGATCGTGGCGGGGTTGGAGTTGATGAGGATGACCCGCAGGCCCTCCTCACGCAGGACCCGGCACGCCTGGGTTCCCGAGTAGTCGAACTCGCAGGCCTGGCCGATGACGATCGGACCCGATCCGATGACGAGGACGGACTTCAGGTCGGTGCGCCTGGGCATCAGTGGGTCTCCTTGTGTGCGCGGACCATGTCCACGAACCGGTCGAAGAGGTGCTCGCCGTCGTGCGGTCCGGCGGCGGCCTCGGGGTGGAACTGGACGGAGAAGGCGGGGATGTCGAGGGCGCACAGGCCCTCCACCACGCCGTCGTTGAGGTCGATGTGGGAGACCTCCACGCGCCCGTAGCGGCCGTCCTCGAAGGGGGCGGTGGAGGGGCGGCCGACGGGGGCGTCCACCGCGAACCCGTGGTTGTGGGAGGTGATCTCCACCCGCCCGGTCTCCGTGTCGCGCACGGGTTGGTTGACGCCGCGGTGGCCGAAGTCCAGCTTGTAGGTGCCGTACCCCAGGGCCCGGCCGAAGAGCTGGTGGCCGAAGCAGATGCCGAAGAAGGGGGTGCCGGAGTCGAGCACACCGCGCAGCAGCTCCGTCTCGCGCTGGGCACTGGCCGGGTCACCGGGGCCGTTGGAGAAGAAGACCCCGTCGGGGTGCAGGTCCTGGAGCTGGGCGAGGGTGGTGGTGACGGGGACGACCACGACCTCCACCCCCCGGGCGGAGAGCTGCTCGGGGGTGCGGGCCTTGATCCCCAGGTCCACGGCCACGATCCGCGCCAGCGGCTCCTCGGCCCTCGTACTCCCCGCTGGGGGGCACGGTGTAGGCCTCGGGGGTCGTCACCTCGCCCGCCAGTGCGGCGCCCACCATCTGGGGCTGGGAGTCGACGATCGCCACCAGTGCCTCGCGGGCCTGGTCGCTGAGGTGCTCGGCGCCTGCGGGCAGCGCGCTGCCCGAGAAGATCCCCGCGCGCATCGCCCCGTGGGAGCGGATGTGGCGGGTGATGGCACGGGTGTCCACGTCGCTGATGCCGACCACGCCCTGGGCGACGAGCTCGTCCTCCAGCTCGCGGCGCGAACGCCAGTTGGATGCCCTGCGGGCGGGGTCACGGACCACGAACCCTGCCACCCAGATCCGCGAGGACTCCGGGTCCTCGTCGTTGACACCGGTGTTGCCGATGTGGGGGGCCGTCATGACGACGATCTGGCGGTGGTAGGAGGGATCCGTGAGGGTCTCCTGGTAGCCGGTCATCCCGGTGGCGAAGACGATCTCCCCCAGGGTCCGCCCTCGTGCCCCCCAGGCGGACCCCCGGAAGACCGAACCGTCCTCCAGTACGAGCAGGGCCAACTCTTGGGTCACGGGCGTTCCTCCTTCGCCACGGGGACGCCCTCGACGACGGTGCGTTCCCCGAGATGGATCGTGTGGCAGACCCTACCCGGCAGTTCCAGTCCGGCGTAGGGCGTGTTCGACGAGCGGGACCATTGTGTGCGCGGGTCCACCGTCTGTCTCACGGAGGGGTCCACCAGGGTGATGTTCGCAGGTGAGCCCACCTCCAGACCGCGTCCCTGGGAGGCCACGCGGCCGATGCGGGCCGGGGCGGTGGACATCGTGCGTGCCACGTCCGCCCAGGTCATCCGCCCGGTCTCCACCATGGTGGCGATGACGATGGGCAGGGCCGTCTCCAGCCCCGTCATGCCGAAGGCCCCGGCCTGCCACTCGCAGTCCTTGGACTCCAGGGGGTGGGGGGCGTGGTCGGTGCCGACCACGTCGATGGTGCCGTCGGCGAGGCCCTCGCGCACGGCCTCGACGTCCTCGGCGGTGCGCAGGGGCGGGTTGACCTTGTAGAGCGGGTCGTAGGAGCGGGCCTCCTCCTCGGTGAGGAGCAGGTGGTGGGGGGTGACCTCGGCGGTCACGTGCACGCCCATCCTCTTGCCCCAGCGGATCAGGTCCACGGAGCCGGCGGTGGAGAGGTGGCACACGTGCAGCCGCGACCCGACGTGCTTGGCCAGCAGGATGTCCCGGGCGATGACGGCCTCCTCCGCGACGGCGGGCCAGCCGGCCAGGCCGAGCTCCCCCGACAGCGGTGACTCGTTCATCTGCGCCCCGTCGGTGAGCTCGGGGTCCTGGGAGTGCTGGGCGACGACCCCGTCGAAGGCCTTGACGTACTCCAGCGCGCGACGCATGAGCACCGGGTCGGAGACGCAGCGGCCGTCGTCGGAGAAGACCCGCACCCGCGCCCGGGAGTTCGCCATGGCGCCCATGGCCGCCAGGTGCTCCCCACGCAGGCCCTGGGTGACGGCGCCGACGGGTCGGACCTCGACCCATCCGGCCTCGCGGCCGAGCTCCCACACCTGGTCGACGACCGAGGCGGTGTCCGCCACCGGTGTGGTGTTCGCCATGGCGTGGACGCAGGTGTAGCCCCCCCGCGGCGGCCGCGCGGGTGCCGGTGTACACGGTCTCGGCGTCCTCCTGGCCCGGTTCCCGCAGGTGGGTGTGGAGGTCGACGAGCCCGGGCAGGGCCACGAGTCCGTCGGCGTCGACGACCTCGGCGTCATGGGCCCCCTCGGCCGCGTCGGGCCCGGCGGCCACGATGGTGCCCCCGCGCAGGAGGAGGTCCCCGCGACCGGTGCCGAGGAGGTCGGCGGAGCGGATCAGCAGGTCACGGGCGCGGCCGGCGCCCGCAGTGGCGGAGGTGCCGGCGCCCGCAGTGGCGGAGGTGCCGACGCCCGCGGCGGTGGTGGAGGTGGCGGTGGTGCGTGGGTCAGTCACGGGAGGATCCTTCCGGCGCGAGCAGCAGGTAGAGGGCGGCCATCCGCACGGACACGCCGTTGGCCACCTGTTCGACGATGACGGAGCGGGGCGAGTCCGCGGCCTCCGCGCAGATCTCGAGGCCCCGGTTCATGGGTCCCGGGTGCATGACCACCGTGTGGTCTCCGAGGCGTCGGAAGCGCTGGACGTCCAGGCCGTAGGCGGCGTGGTACTCCCCCGGTGAGGGGAAGAACCCTCCCCCCGTCGCACTCATGCGCTCACGCTGGACCCGCAGCATCATCACCGCGTCGGGGTCCTGCGCGAGGGCGTGGTCGAGGTCGTAGTCCACGGTGCAGGGCCACTGCTCCACGCCGACCGGCAGCAGCGTCGGGGGGGCGACCAAGGTGACCTCGGCGCCCAGGAGGGTGAGCAGGTCGACGTTCGAGCGGGCGACCCGGGAGTGGAGCACGTCGCCGACGATCACCACACGTGCGCCCGCCAGGTCGGTGCCGGGTGCGACCGGCTCGGTGCCCGGCAGGCCGGCCCCGCCCTCGTCCCCGGCCCATCGCAGGTGGCGCCGCAGCGTCATGGCGTCCAGCAGTGCCTGGGTGGGGTGCTGGTGGGTGCCGTCCCCGGCGTTGAGGACGGGCAGGTGGATCCACCCGGCGTGTGCCAGGCGGTGGGCGGCACCCGAGGAGCTGTGGCGCACCACCACGGCGTCGGCGCCCATGGCCTGCAGGGTGAGGGCGGTGTCCTTGAGCGACTCGCCCTTGGACACGCTGGAGCCCTTCGCGGAGAAGCTGATGACGTCCGCGGAGAGGCGCTTGGCGGCCGCCTCGAAGGAGAGGCGGGTGCGCGTGGAGTCCTCGAAGAAGAGGTTGACGACGGTGCGCCCGTGCAGGGTGGGGAGTTTCTTGACGCGCCTGGACTGGGTGGCGGCCATGGCCTCGGCCGTGTCGAGGATCTGGAGGGCCTCGCGGTAGTCGAGGTCGCGGATGGAGATCAGGTGTTCGAGGGACATCTCAGGCGTTCCTCCCCAGCAGCACGGCGTCGCGACCGTCGGTCTCGGTGAGGAGGATCGTCACCGTCTCCTGCCGTGCGGTCGGCAGGTTCTTGCCCACGTAGTCGGGGCGGATCGGCAGCTCGCGGTGGCCGCGGTCCACGAGGACCGCCAATTGCACGGCCGCGGCGCGCCCGATCCCGGACAGCGCGTCGAGCGCCGCCTTGATGGTGCGTCCCGTGTAGAGCACGTCGTCCACCAGCACCACCGTGCGCCCGTCGATCCCTCGCGGGGGGACCTCGGTGGGATGGGGGGTGCGCAGGGGGTGGTGGGCGAGGTCGTCGCGGAACATCGTCGTGTCGATGATGGCGAGGTCCGCCCGGGGCCCACCGACCTCCTCGATGCGGTCCACCAGGCGGCGGGCGAGTGTCGCGCCGCGGGTGGGGATGCCGGCGATGACCAGGTCCTCCCCGCCCCTGTTGCGTTCGAGGATCTCGAAGGCGATGCGGGTGAGGGACCGGGCGATGTCATCGGCTCCGAGGACTTCCTTGCCCCCGGCGCCGCGGCTCCCGTCCGGTCGTGGACGTGACTTGTCCGTGTGGACCTCCTTCCCCGCCTCACGGGACGGGCCTTAAAGGAACGCTTCCGGGCACGAGCGTACACCGGTGGGGCGGGGTTCCCGCAGGGAGGTCCGCCGACGAGGGCGGCGCCGTGCTGCCCGGGCGCCGGGACCGGGCGCGCGCGGGGGTGCGCTGCCGGAACTTGCCGCCTCGTCACAGGCGCACGCGAGCACCAATATGTTTCCGCAGGTCAGCGGCCCGCCGGGAGCCCGCACCCCGACCCGACCCCGACGAACCGGCAAGTTCGCACACCAAACCTGTCGGAACTTGCCGTCTCGTCGCAGGCGCACGCGAGCACCAATATGTTTCCGCAGGTCAGCGGCCCGCCGGGAGCCCGCACCCCGACCCGACCCCGACGAACCGGCAAGTTCGCGCACCAAACCTGTCAGAACTTGCCGTCTCGTCATCGGTCCGGATGCCTCAGTACTCGTCGAGGAGCTCGTCGAGCTCCTCGAGGTCAGCGCTGGTGAGGTCGTCGAGCGTCGGGTGACCGTCGCGCAGCGTCCTCAGGCCCTCGCGATCGGTGCCGGTGGCGCCTGTCTCTCCAGCGCCCCCGTCGGTGGTGGTCTCCGACTCCTCGGTGTCAGCGGGTGCCACCGTGACCGAGCCATCGCCAGGCGCCGCGGACTCTGCGTCGTCCGTCGCAGGGCTGTCCGGGTCGACCGGTGCCGTGTCCTGCGCGGCCCCGGCCGCTGAACCGGCCTCGACGACCGGGCCGGAGGTCTCCTCCGGGCCAGCGCCGGGAGTGTCCGGCGTGCCGGTCACCTCGACGACGTCCTCCTCGGGGACGGTCACCGCTCCGGCACCGTGGGAGTCCCCGTCGGGAACCAACCCGTCGGAAACCACTCCGTCGTCGGCGGCACCTTCCTCCGGCGCCTCCACTGCTGCCGTGTCGGTGTCCTCCTCACGCAGGACCCGCTCACGGCGCCATGCGGGGCTGTCCAGGTCCCGCCGGACCGCGTCGAGCACGGCGTTGACGAACCCCGGCGAGGCGTCCGTGGAGATCGACTTGACGATCGAGACCGCCTCGTCGATGGCCACCAGGGGCGGCACGTCCTCGGTGTTCTCCAGCATCTCCCACACGGCCACCCGCAGTACCGCCAGGTCTACGGCCGGGATCCGGTCGAGACCGGGGACCTTCGCGTGAGCCGTGATCAGGTCGTCGATGCGCCGCAGGTTGGCGGCGACGCCCTCGATGATGCGGACCGAGTAGTCCGGCAGCGGTGTCAGGGCAGCGGTGATGACCTTGCGTTCGCGCAGCAGGTCGGAGAGGACCCGCGGGTCGCGGCCCATGCCGCGCTGGTCGGCCTCGAAGACGACGTCGGCCGCCCGCTTGCGGGCCTTGGTGCGTGAGGTGAACTGGTGCTTGGACACGGTCAGTCGGTCACGCGTCCGGAGTAGGAACCGTCACGGGTGTCGACCTTGACGCGCGTGCCCTCCTCGAGGAACAGCGGGACCTGGATCTCGTAGCCGGTCTCCAGCGTCGCGGGCTTGGTGCCCGCCGAGGAGCGGTCGCCCTGCAGGCCCGGCTCCGTGTGCGTGATCGTCAGCACGACGGTGGCGGGCAGCTCGACGAAGAGCACCTGGCCGTCGTGCTGGGAGACGATGACGTCCTGGTTCTCGACCATGAAGTTGCGGGCGTCGCCGACGACCTCGCCGGGAACGTTGATCTGCTCGTAGGTGGACTTGTCCATGAAGACGTAGTCCTCGCCGTCCTGGTACAGGTACGTCATGTCGCGACGGTCCACGGTGGCCGTCTCGATCTTGATGCCGGCGTTGAAGGTGCGGTCGACGAGCTTGCCGGACAGCACGTTCTTGATCTTCGTGCGCACGAACGCCGGTCCCTTGCCGGGCTTGACGTGCTGGAACTCGACGACCTGCCACAGCTGGCCGTCGATGATCATCACGATGCCGTTCTTGAGGTCATTGGTGGTGGCCACAGGTATGCCTTCTCCTCGTCGGTGGGTGGACTGCCCGCCAGTCTACATCCCGGCGAGCACCTGCCCGGCGACCGTGGCGGGCGCCACGCGCGCGGTGTCGATGCTCTCGTCCGCGAAGTGCGCGTAGGTCGCCCGCAGGGAACGGATCATGCGGGTGAGCATCGCGCGCGGCGCACCGAGTGCCACCGACCGCGGTGCGTTGAGGCCTTCGCGGCGGGCCAGCTCCGCGGTGTCGACGACGAGTTGGACCACCCGTGCCCCGCCCTCGTGCGCGACGTCGAGTGCCACGGCCACCTCGGGGTCGGTGGGCAGGGAGGCCCCGAGCGTGACGACCCCTCCCGCCCCGATGCCCCCCGGTGCGAGGGCGTCCAGGGCCGCGCGTCGCTGCAGGTCGGGCAGGCGCGGGTCGCGGGAGACGACGAGGGCGCCCACGGAGAGTCCCGTCCCCGCGGCAATGAGGTCGTCCGTCTCGACGAGGGCGACCCCGAGCCGGTCCGCGACGAGGCGACCGATGGTGGACTTGCCGGAGCCCGCGACGCCGATCAGCACCAGGGCCGGGGGGCGGGCGCCTCCCCCGACTGCGGGGAGTCCGGACCCGGAGGGGGTCTCAGTGGACATCGATGCCGGTCCTCTCCGCGGGGGCACGCAGCTGCCCGGGTTCCACCCGTCGCACGACGGGGTGCTGGAGCCCTTCCAGCAGGACGAAGCGGAGGTGACCGCCGCGCACCTTCTTGTCCGAGAGCATGGCCTCGACCAGGTCCTTGAGGGGGGCGCCCGTGTAGGCGGTGGGCAGGCCGAGCGCCGAGAACGCCCGGCGGTGGGCGGCGACGCCCTCCCCGTCGAGGAGGCCGAGGTCGTGGGCGAGTTCCGCTGCGAAGACGCAGCCGACCGCCACGGCGTCCCCGTGCCGCCAGCGGTACCCCTCGCAGCGTTCGATGGCGTGGGCGAGGGTGTGCCCGTAGTTGAGGATCTCCCGCAGACCCGCCTCTTGGAGGTCCTGGCCCACGACCCCGGCCTTGACGTCGACCGAGCGCACGACCAGTTCGTGGAGGGTGTCGGACGCGGGGTCCAGGGCGCCCTCCGGGTCCCCGGCGAGCAGGTCGAGGATCTCCGGGTCGGAGATGAGACCGCACTTGACGACCTCGCCGAGGCCCGCGCGCAGGTCGTCGACCGGGAGTGTGCCCAGCAGGTCGAGGTCCTCGACGACACGCACGGGCGTGTGGAAGGCGCCCACGAGGTTCTTGCCGGCGGCGGTGTTGATCCCGGTCTTCCCACCGACGGCCGCGTCGACCATGCCCAGGAGGGTGGTGGGGACCTGCACCACGTCCACCCCGCGCAGCCAGGTGGCGGCGATGAAGCCGGCGACGTCCGTCGTGGCGCCGCCCCCCAGACCGATGACGGTGTCCGTGCGTCCCAGGCGCGCGGCCCCGGCGGCGTCCCACCCGGCCGCGGCGACCTCGAGGGTCTTGCCGTCCTCCGCGTCGGGGTGGACGAGGGTGTGGACCTCCAGGCCGCGGCCCTCCAGGACCGCCTCCAGGTCGGCGGCCGGACCGGCCACGGAGTCGGGGTGGACGAGGAGGACCTTCGTGGCATCCCCCCGGACCCCGTCAGCGGCGACCTCCGCCAGGCCGCGACCGATGAGGACCGGGTAGGGGTGGGTCCCCCGCAC
>NZ_CCXH01000135.1 GCF_000820725.1 Actinomyces polynesiensis
ACGACCTCGGGCGCGCCTCCCATGAGGTGGACGATCTCCTCCACGACCCGGGAGACGGGCCGGGAGTCGGAGTGCACGCGCACGGTGGCGACCTCACGGTAGAACCCGTCGCGTTCCTCGCGCAGGGTGCGCAGTGCGGCATCCGGGTCCGGGAGCAGCAACGGGCGGTGGGTCTTCTTCGCGGTCCTGCGCAGGAGCTCCTCGTGGGCGACGTCCAGGTGGACGACGCTGTGCCCGCGCAGGAGTTCACGCACGGCGGCAGTGGTCACCGCACCCCCGCCCAGGGAGACGACCGCGCGTCGTCCCAGGGCCCGACGCACGGCGGCGACCTCGAGGTCCCGGAACGCCGCCTCCCCCGGCTGGAGAAGATCTCGGGGATCTCCATCCCGGCCTCCTCCACCACGAGGTCGTCGGAGTCGACGTGGTCGACGGCCAGTCGCGCGGCCAGCGCCCGGCCGACCCGCGACTTCCCGGACCCGGGCATGCCGACGAGGACGAGCGGGAGACCCAACTCCTCCGGATCGCTCATGCCCGCTCCCCCACCTGGGCCAGGTACGCCCCCAGGTTGCGCCGGGCCTCGCGCACGGAGTTCCCCCCGGCGTGGTCGCCCAGGGCGTCGGCGAGGACGAGGGCGACCTCGGCCTGTGCGATCAGCGCGCCGGGCACGACCTGGCTGGTGTCGGAGCGCTGGTGCAGGGCGCGCGTCCCCTCACCCGTCGCCAGGTCCACCGTCCGCAGTGCGTGCGGGACGGTCGAGATCGGTTTGAACGCGGCCCGCACCACGACCGGCTGGCCGTTGGAGGTGCCGCCCTCGATCCCCCCGGCCCGGTTGGAGGCGCGCGTGAGGTGGCCGTCCGCACCGTTCAGGATCTCGTCGTGGGCCCGGGACCCGAACGAGGCGGCCTGGTCGAACCCGTCGCCGATCTCCACGCCCTTGACGGACTGGATCGACATGACGGCCCCCGCCAGGCGCGCGTCCAGGCGCCGGTCCGCCTGCACGTGGGTGCCCAGACCCACGGGCACCCCCCAGGCCACGACCTCGACGACCCACCGACGGTGTCACCGGCCGCCTTGGCGGCGTCGATGACCCCGACGAAGCGGCGCTCGGCGTCGGCGTCGAGCGTGCGCACCGGCGAGGCGTCGAGCGCCTCCGTGTCCTCGGGGCCGGGGAGTGTCCCGTGGCCGACGGACTCCGCGCCGACGGCGACGACGTGGCTGACCAGGCGGATGCCGGCGACCTGTTCGAGGTAGGCCTCCGCCAGTGCCCCGAGTGCCACCCTGGCCGCCGTCTCGCGCGCGGAGGCGCGCTCCAGGACGGGCCGGGCCTCGGGGAGGTCGTAGGACAGCATCCCGGCGAGGTCCGCGTGCCCCGGCCTCGGGCGGGTGAGGGGACGGTTGCGGGCGACCTCGCGCTCGTCACCGGTGCCCGCGTCGACGAGGAGTGCCTCGGGGTCGACCGGGTCCGCCGACATGACGACCTCCCACTTCGGCCACTCGGAGTTGGCGATCTCGACGGCGACCGGGGCACCCGTGGTGACCCCGTGACGCACGCCGGCGAGGAGGCGGACCTCGTCGCGCTCGAACTTCTGGCGCGCACCCCGGCCGTGGCCGAGGCGGCGCCGTGCCAGGGCGCCGCGGATGGTCTCCGTCGTCACCTCCACCCCGGAGGGCAGTCCGTCCAGTGTCGCGAGGAGCGCGGGGCCGTGCGACTCGCCCGCGGTCAGCCATCTCAGCATTGTCCCAGTGTCCCACAGCGAGGGTGACGGGGACCGCACGTCTCAGCCCGCTCCCCCGCCGACCTGCACGGGGAGCACGCCCCACAGCACCACCGCCACGAGGGCGGCGCCGATGAGCCAGGGACCCATGGCGAT
The DNA here is from genome assembly GCF_000820725.1 of Actinomyces polynesiensis. Taxonomy (GTDB): domain Bacteria; phylum Actinomycetota; class Actinomycetes; order Actinomycetales; family Actinomycetaceae; genus Pauljensenia; species Pauljensenia polynesiensis. The sequence goes on from NZ_CCXH01000135.1 coordinate 1,872, forward strand.
GCGCGAACGCAGGCCGCCACCGCCGCTCACCAGCAGCCACAGCGCAGCAGTCCCCGCACCGAGGAAGGCCAGGACCAGGCCACCCACCGCCGCCTCCCAGGAGATCGTCCCGAGGACGGCACCGAGGACGGGGGCGAGCTTGACGTCGCCCAGGCCGACTCCCGCGCGGGCGAGGTGGCCCGCCGCCAGCGGCAGCGTCCACACGGCCACCCCCACCAGGAGACCGGGGAGGACGCGGGCGTCCCCGTCCACCAGGAGGCGGGACACCAGGCCCACGAGGGCACCGCAGGCCATCGTGAGGGTGCACCCGTCGGGCAGCCGGTGGGTGCGGGCGTCGACGAGGACCGAGACGGTACCCGCCATCGCGACCGTGACGATCCCCGCCACACCCGCCAGCGGGTGGCACACGACGAGTGCCACCGCCCCGATGAGGAGCACCCACCAGGTCAGGGCGAGCCGGGGGAAGGGGGTCTCCCCCGCGGCCGAGAGGTGGCCGCGCTGGATGCGCCAGCCGGGCCCTGCGGTCCACACGCCGCAGGCGAGCCAGGTCAGGGTGCCCAGCAGGAGGGGGAGGTCCTCCGTCCCGACTCCGGCCACGGTGCGCTCAGCCCTGCCCGGTGACCGCGGCGAGCATCGCGCGCCGCATCCAGGCGATGTCGGGGTCGCGCCCGGTCATCAGGCGCACCTGGAGGACGGCCTGGTGCAGGAGCATCTCGAGGCCGTGCGCCACGGGGGCGCCGTGGTCACGCCAGGTCCGCACCAGTGGTGTCTCCAGGGGCGAGTAGACGACGTCGAGGAGCACCTGGTCGGGCCGCGGTGCGAGGGTGCGCGCCAGGTCGTCTGCAGCACCCGCCGGGACGGTGGAGACGAGCACGTCAGCGCGCTCGATCACCTCCCGCACCGCGTCGGTGCGCGCCCAGGGCACCATCTCGACCTCGATGCCCAGACGTGTCGCGGCGGTCGCGACGGTACCCGGACCGGCGAAGTGGCGGGCCACCACGGTGACGTGGTCGGTGTGGAGTGAACCGAGGGCGGCGACCGCCGAGGAGGCGGTGGCGCGCGCCCCGAGGACGACCGCGGACCGCGCGCGCCCCAGACCCGCTGCCCCGCGTGCCTCGGTGACGGCCCGGAGGATCCCGTGGACGTCGGTGTTGAAACCGGTGAGCACCTGCGCGGAGGGCACGACGGTGTTCGTGGAGCCGACCGCCTCGGCCAGGGGGTCGATCACGTCCAGGAGCGGCATGACCGCCTGCTTGCAGGGCATGGTCACCGACAGGCCCACACAGTCCTCGTCCAGCGAGGCCAGGAGGGTGGGCAGGGTGTCCGACGTCTGCTCCAGGCGCAGGTACTCCCAGTCCTCGCCCAGCCCCAGGGAGTCCCAGGCCGCGCGGTGCAGCACCGGGGACAGTGAGTGGGAGATCGGCGAGCCGATCACCGCCGCCCAGGGCACCTCAGCACTTCCCCGGGTTGGCGGCGCAGTACTCGTCGAGCTTCTTGCGGTTCTGCTCCTGCTCCTCGTGGGTGGTGGCGAACAGGGTCTCCCCCGTGTCGAGGTCCACGGTGACGAAGTAGAGCCAGGTCCCCTCCGCGGGGTCGAGCGTCGCCTGGAGGGCGGCCCTGCCCGGCTGGGAGATGGGCCCCGGGGGCAGGCCCTTGTGCAGGTAGGTGTTGTAGGGCGTGTCCTTCTTGAGTTCAGCGGCCGTGGGGATGCCCCCGGTCTTCCCGAGCCCGTAGAGCACGGTGGAGTCCATCTGCAGCAGACCCTTGGTCTCGCCGTCGGGATCAGCCAGACGGTTGTCGATGACGCGCGCGACCTTGGGCAGGTAGGTGTCGATGTTGACCTCGCGTTCGAGGATGGAGGCCTTGATCAGCACCTCCTCCCGCTCGTCCGTGGGCACGTCGAGGTCGTCGAGCTCCTTGACGGTGGCGGCCACCATCTCCTTCGCGAGCGACTGCGGGGTGTCGGAGGAGGAGACCTCGTACGCCCCCGGTGCGAGCCATCCCTCGAGGTTGCCGCCGGCTTCCTCCGGCAGACCGATGGCGTCGGTGTCGGCGAACGCCTCCTCGACCTCGTCCTGCGAGAGGCCGGTCACGTCCACGACCTTCTGCACCACCTGCGCCACGGTCTGCCCGGCATCGACGGTGACGGTGTTGTCCGTGCGGTTCGCGTCGTCGAGCAGTGCGGCCACCGCATCGGAGGCGGACATCTCGCGCTTCAGGCTGTAGGTGCCGGGGCGGATCGAGCCGGAGGCCTTGTTGGCCTCGAAGGCGCGCTCGAAGGCGGCCTCGGTCTTGACGACACCCTGGTCGACGAGGCGGGCCCCGATGTCACTGCCCAGGTCGCCTCTCTCGATGGTGACCTCCACCTGACCCGTGCCCGGCCCGGGGTAGTCGTCGGACTCCGCGGGTGACCCACCGGTGCGCAGCGCACCGAGCGCGTACCAGACGGCGGTGGCCAGCAGACCGATGACGACCAGCAGCACCAGGAAGGTGCGCACACGACGGCGACGCCTCCTCCTGCGTGCCCTCGCCCGCTCGTGCTCGAGGCGTCGGGAGCGCAGTCCCGAGGTTCCCTCCCCGGCGACGACGGGGGCCGGGAAGAGCGCGGGCGCGGTGTCGGGGCGGCCGCCAGCGGCCTGCTGCTCGCGCTGCTCCCGTTGGTACTCCCGTCGACTGGGGTACGGAGCCCTCGGCGTCTCAGGTGTGGTCACTGTGCGTTCTTCCGGGTCGTCGGCGCCACGAGGGCACCGGGGGCGTGGTCCCCCATCCGCTCCTCCTCCAACGCCTGCTCGAGGATCACCTGCGCCGCCACCTGGTCCACGACCGCCCGGTGGTCCCTCTCCGGGACCCCGGACTCACGCAGCCGGTGGTGCGCCTGGTTGGAGCTTAGCCGTTCGTCGACCAGGCACACGCGCACCCCGGGGAGCGCGTCGGCGATGCGACGGGCGTAGCGCCGGGCCCCCTTCGCCGAGATCCCCTCACCACCCCTGAGGTGCCGTGGCAGACCCACGACGACCTCGAAGGCCGAGAACTCCCGGGCGAGGTCGACCAGTCGGTCGAGCTCCGAGCCGTCGTCCGCACGCTGCAGCGTCTCCACCGGCAGCGCGAGGATCCCCTCGGGATCCGTACGTGCCACACCGATGCGGACCGTGCCCACGTCGACGCCCAGACGTACCCCCGGCCTCAGGCTCACAGGTGGTCGACCTCGTCGGTCACCGCCCGCAGCGCGGCGTCGACCGCCCGGCGTCGGTCCCGCCACCCTGGGCGACGTCGTCGCGACCAC
>NZ_CCXH01000136.1 GCF_000820725.1 Actinomyces polynesiensis
GGGCGCGCGCGGCCGCGCGCACCAGGGCACCGGCATGCAGCCCGTGGGTGCGCGCCATGTCGTTCGTGGCGACGACCACACCGGGCCTGCCCTCGTTCACGCCCACCAGCGCGACGACCACCGGGTGCTCGTCACCGAGGCGCTTGCGCACGTCGAGGGCCAGTTCGCGCAGGGAGTCCGCGGAGGCGATCTCCCCGACGTCGAAGGTCGCGACCACCGTGTCCGCGCGGAGCCGGGCGGAGGCGACGATCTCCTGCGCCCGCGACAGGGCGATGCGCGTGCGCAACTCGGAGAGGTTGCGCTCGAAGGTCCGGATCTTCGCCATCATCGTGCCCACGCGCTCGGGCAGGTCCTGGGGGCGTCCGCCCACCAGGGCGGCCAGCTGGGAGACGATGGCGTGCTCCTTCGCCTGGAAGGCGTAGGCGCCCTCCCCCACGAGTGCGTCGATGCGACGCACGCCGGAGCCGATGGAGGCCTCGCCCAGCACGGCGACGCGCCCGATGGTCCCGGTGGTCGGCATGTGGGTGCCGGCGCAGAACTCCCTCGACCAGTCGCCGCCGATGGAGACCACGCGCACCTCCTTGCCGTACTTCTCACCGAAGAGCGCCATGGCGCCGGTGGCGCGGGCCTGCTCGATGGGCATGACCTCCCAGGTGACGGGCAGGTCCTCGGCGAGCTTCTCGTTGACGAGCTCCTCGATGCCCTCCACCTGGTCCTCCGCCAGGGCGGAGCCGTGACGGAAGTCGAAGCGCAGCCGTGAGGGCGCGTTCTCCGAACCGGCCTGGGTGGCGGTCTCCGAGACGATCTCGTGGAGCGCCTTGTGGACCATGTGCGTGGCGGTGTGCGCGCGGGCGATCGCGGTGCGGCGCACGGGGTCGATCTCCGCCCAGGCCTTCGAGCCCAGCGTGATCGTCCCCTCGGTGAGGGTGCCCCGGTGCACGGAGAGCCCCTTGACGGGCGCCTGGACGTCGTGGACCTCGACCACCGCCCCGTCGGCGGTGCGGATGGTGCCGTGGTCGGCGAGCTGACCGCCCATCTCGGCGTAGAAGGGGGTGCGGTCGAGGACCACCTCGACCTCGGCGGGAGCCGAGGCGGCGGGCACGGGGGCGCCGTCCACCAGCAGGCCGTCCACCTGTGCCTCGGCGGCGTTCTCCGTGTAGCCGAGGAACTCCGAGCCCCCACCCATCTGCCGTTCGAGGTCGTGGAACACGCGCACGTCCGCGTGACCGGTCTTCTTGGCCCGCGCATCCGCGCGGGCGCGCTCCTTCTGCTCCTCCATGAGGGAGCGGAACCCCTGCTCGTCCACCTGGACGCCCTGCTCCGCGGCCATCTCGAGGGTGAGGTCGATGGGGAACCCGTAGGTGTCGTGCAGGGCGAAGGCCTGCGAGCCGGAGATCTGGGCGGTCCCGCCCGGCTCCTTGGCGTGGGCGACCGCCGTGTCGAGAATCGTCGTGCCCGCCGACAGGGTGCGGTGGAAGGCCTCCTCCTCGCCGTAGGCGACGTCGGAGATCGTGTCCCAGTCGGTGACGAGCTCCGGGTAGGACGGTGCCATCGCGTCGCGGGAGACCGGGAAGAGCGTCGGCAGCGAGGGGGCGTCGACACCCAGCAGGCGCATGGACCGGATGGCACGGCGCATGAGCCGGCGCAGGACGTACCCGCGCCCGTCGTTGCCGGGGCGCACCCCGTCGGAGATCAGCATCATCGAGGAACGGACGTGGTCGGCGACGATGCGCATGCGCACGTCGTCCTCCTCGTCGGCGCGGTAGTGGCGCCCCGACATCTCCTCGACGGCCTCGATGACGGGGAAGACCTCGTCGATCTCGTACATGTTCGCCTTGTCCTGGAGGACGAAGGCGAGGCGCTCCAGCCCGGCTCCGGTGTCGATGGCCTTCTGGTCGAGCTCCCCCAGGAGCGGGTAGTCCTTGCCCTCGCCCTCACCGCGCATGTACTGGTCGAAGACCAGGTTCCACAGCTCCAGGTAGCGGTCCCCCCCGGGGTCACCGT
>NZ_CCXH01000137.1 GCF_000820725.1 Actinomyces polynesiensis
GGTAGCGGTCCCCCCCGGGGTCCACCGTGCCACCCTCGGCCTCCGGACCGTAGGCGGGCCCGCGGTCGTAGTGCCACTCGCAGCACGAGCCCGCAGGGCCCGGCTGACCGGTGTCCCAGAAGTTCTCCTCACGCGGGAGGAGCACGATGTGGTGGGGGTCCATCCCGATCTTGCGGGTGAGGACGTCCAGGGCCTCCTCGTCGTGCTCCCACAGCGTGACCCACAGCCGGTCACCGTCCAGACCGTACCGGCCCTCGTCGACGGATCCCGTCAGGAGGTCCCACGCGAAGTCGATCGCGCCCTCCTTGAAGTAGTCACCGAAGGAGAAGTTGCCGTTCATCTGGAAGAACGTGCCGTGACGCGTCGTGCGACCGACGTTGTCGATGTCGTTGGTGCGGATGCACTTCTGGACCGAGGCGACCCTGGGCCACGGAGCAGGCTCCACCCCCGTGATGTAGGGGATGAACGGGACCATCCCGGCGATGGTGAAGAGGATCGAGGGGTCAGGGGAGATCAACGGGACCGACGGACGGATCACGTGGTCCTTGGACCTGAAGTAGTCGAGCCAGCGGGAGCGGATCTCAGAGGTGCGCATGTGTCCTCATGGTGGTGGAGAGGGAGGGGTGGGGCGAGGACCCCGGGTACTGAGCGGACCCCGGGAGCAGTGCTCCCGGGGCCCGCCGTCCGCTGTGGATCAGCGCGAGTAGTACTCGACGACCATCTGCACGTCGCAGGTCACGGGGACCTCGACACGCTTGGGGCGGCGCACCAGGGTGGCCTTGAGGTGCTCCAGGTTGACGTCCAGGTAGTCCGGGACGGTGGGGAGCACATCGCGGTGGATGCCGGCCGCGGCGACCTCGAAGGGCACCGTGGTCTGGGACTTCGGCTTGACCTGGAGGGTCTGGCCGGGACGGACGCGGAAGGAGGGGCGGTCCACGATCTTGCCGTCGACGATGATGTGGCGGTGGACGACGAACTGGCGGGCCTGCTGGATCGTGCGGGCGAAGCCAGCGCGCAGGACGAGCGCGTCGAGACGCATCTCGAGGAGCTCGACCAGGTTCTCACCGGTCAGGCCCGACTCGCGGCGGGCGTCCTCGAAGACGCGCTGCATCTGCGCCTCACGGATGCCGTACTGGGCGCGCAGACGCTGCTTCTCCTTCAGACGCACGGCGTAGTCGGAGTCCTGGCGACGCCGCGAGCGTCCGTGCTCACCGGGGCCGTAGGGGCGCTTCTCGAAGTAGCGCACGGCCTTCGGGGTGAGGGCGATGCCCAGGGCGCGGGACTCGCGCACCTGCTTGCGTGAACGGTTCTGAGCCATTGGTGGCCTTTCCTGTCTCTCGTGTCATGCCCCCGGTCGGTCACCGGTGGCATGGGGTCCACTCCCGGACGTGCGTCCTTCGGCCAAGACCCCAGGTGGTCGCCCGCCTCCCGGCGGACAGCCCTGACATGTTACCGCATGGCCAGCAGTTCCCTGATGCGCGCCAGACGCTTCGTGATCATCGCCTCAGTTCCGTTGGTGGTGGGCTCGTAGTACCGGGTCCCCACGAGGTCGTCGGGCAGGTACTGCTGGGCCGCGACGGAGTGGGGGGCGTCATGGGCGTAGACGTACCCCTTCCCGTGCCCGAGCCCCTCCGCACCCGCGTAGTGGGCGTCCCTCAGGTGCGCGGGGACGGGTCCCCCCTTCCCGGCGCGCAGGTCGGCGAGGGCCTGGAAGATCGCGGTGGTGGCCGCGTTGGACTTCGGCGCGGTCGCCACCGCGATGACGGCCTCGGAGAGGATCAGCTGCGCCTCGGGCATGCCCACCAGCGCCACGGCCTGGGCAGCGGCCACGGTGAGGGGCAGGATCTCGGGGGCGGCGAGGCCGACGTCCTCGGAGGCGCAGATCATGATCCTGCGGGCGATGAAGCGCGGGTCCTCCCCCGCCTCGATCATGCGGGCCAGGTAGTGGATGGCGGCGTCCACG
>NZ_CCXH01000138.1 GCF_000820725.1 Actinomyces polynesiensis
CGGCGTCCACGTCCGATCCGCGCATGGACTTGATGAAGGCGGAGGTCACGTCGTAGTGCTGGTCCTGGTCCCAGCGCACCAGCGCCTGGTTGGCGGCGGCCTCCACGTCCTCGACCGAGATCTCCTCCCGGCCGGCGTCGGTGGCCGCACCCGCCGCTGCTTCCAGCAGGGTGAGGGACCGGCGTGCGTCGGACCCCGCGACATGGACGAGGGCGGTCGCCGCATCCTCCCCGAGGGTGAGCCGGCCCCCCAGGCCGCGCGTGTCCGCAAGGGCGCGGTCCACGAGGGCGCGGATCGCGGCCTCGTCCAGCGGGTGCAGGGTGAGCAGGAGCGAGCGCGAGAGCAGCGGTGAGATCACCGAGAAGGAGGGGTTCTCCGTCGTGGCCGCGACCAGCGTGACCCAGCGGTTCTCCACTGCGGGCAGGAGTGCGTCCTGCTGGGACTTCGAGAAGCGGTGGACCTCGTCGACGAAGAGGACCGTGTCCTCACCCGTGGCGGCGGTGCGCCGCTTGGCGGCTGCGACGACCTCCCGGATGTCCTTCACGCCGGCGGAGACGGCGGAGAGTTCCTCGAAGTGGCGTCCCGAGGCACGGGCGACCAGGTAGGCCAGGGTGGTCTTCCCGGTGCCGGGGGGACCCCACAGGATGACGGAGGAGACGACGGGCGCGCCCTCCCGGGGCGGTTCGAGGAGACGGCGCAGCGGGGCGCCCTCGCCGAGGAGGTGGTCCTGGCCCACGACCTCCTCGAGGCTGGTGGGACGCATGCGCACCGCCAGGGGGGCCGAGGCCGAGTAGGCGGGGACACCCGCGTCGTCGACACCCTGCGCATCGAAGAGGTCCATGCGCCCAGCCTAGGCGTCACCGTGGGCACCTGCCGTGTCCCCCCTGGGCGTGCGCGTGCGGCCGGGAGGTCGACGGTGCCCGTCGATCCGTGGTGCCCACCCCGGTGCACCCGGGATCCCCGCCGACGGGCGGAGGCTCACGCGAAGAGCGAGGTGTCCCCCGCACCCTGGCGGGCGATGACCGGACGCCCTGAGGTGTAGTCGATGACCGTCGTCGGCTCCGCGTCGCCGACCGGGCCCACGATGACCAGGTCGACCTGGTTGCCGATGCGCTCGTCGACCTCGTGTCCGTCGATGAGGGGTTCCGTCTCCCCGGGCATGATGAGCGTGGAGCTCAGGAGTGGTTGCCCCAGCGCGCCCACGATCGCCTGGGTGATGACGTGGTCGGGGATCCGCACCCCCACCGTGTGCTTCTTGCGGTTGAGCGTCATGCGGGGCACCTCCTTGGTGCCCGGCAGGATGAACGTGTAGGACCCCGGGGTGAGGGCCTTGATCGTGCGGAACTCCGAGTTGTCCACGATGACGAGTTCGCCGAGCTGGGCGAAGGAGTGGCACAGGAGCGAGAAGTTGTGCTTGTCGTCCAGGCGCCTGATGGCCCTGATGACGTCCATGCCCTCCTTGTTGCCGAGCATGCAGGCCACCGCGTAGCCGGAATCCGTGGGCAGGGCGATCGTCCCACCCTGTTCGAGGAGCTCGACCGTCTTGTTGACGAAACGGACCTGCGGGTTCACGGGGTGCATCTCCACGTACGACATGCCCCCAGTGTGCCCCAGGTCACCGGCGGGCGCAGGCAGTCCCGGGATGCGGTCGTTCAGGCGGTCTCGGTGCCGGGGTAACCGCCGGCGGGCGATGCCAGCCCGACGGGTCGGAAGTTCGTCACGTGGGTCGACGGTTCCACGCCGATCGAGCGCATGAGCCCCGCGGTCTCCTCGGAGTCCCCCCAGGTGCTCCACTGCACCCATCCGGTGCGTCGCCACTCCTCGAAGAGGATCTGGGAGAACACCGCCAGGCCGACCCCCTCGCCGCGGTGGTCACGACGCACGGTGAAGGACCGCAGGTGCGAGTTCCAGTCGACGGAACCGTCCGGCGCGTGGCCGCGCCACGTGTCCGCGGCACCGGCGGCGACGAGGGTCCCGTCGCTGTGGACCCCCCACCAGCGCCCGTTGGTGGAGGTCCGCCGGTCGGCCAGGGGGTAGGAGTCGGTGAGCAGGGCCTGGACCTCCGTCGGGTCATCAAGCAACTCGACCGCCTGGTCGGTGGGTTCACGCTCCTCCGACACCGAGTACCAGTCCCACGTCCGCCGTTCCTCGAAGCCCAGGGAGGACAGCTCCGCACGCACCGACGGACCGACGTCCCCCAGCACGAGGACACGATCGGAGCCGCGCGCACCCTCGGCGAGGAGGGCGGCCGCCTCGTCACCGGCCAGCAGCACGGAGGTCGTCCCCTCCTCCGGGACACGCACGATGACGCCGTCGCCGGTCGTCCCCACGCGCACGTCGAGCCCCGACAGCCGGCGCCTGCGCAGCAGCGGCCACTGCGCGAGCACCCACGGGTCATCCCAGTACGAGTCCCACATGGCGACCTCCTCCCCCTGCGGGAAGTCTACGGGTGAGCGGGCGCGACGTCCCGGCGTGGCGCCCGGTTCACCACTCCCGGGCCGCGAGCAGCTCCACCAGGGCGGAGCGGAGGTCCTCAGGGGTGCCGTGGGAGTCGAGTCCCGACAGCGCCCGAGCCCGGGACCCGGAGGCGAGGTCACCCATGAGTGCGGCCTTGAGGTCGAGCCCGGTCGTGGCCGCCTCCAGCAACTCCCGCATGCGACGCACGAGGTCGGCCCTGTCGGCGGTGGCCCCTCCGAGCACCCCGGTGGGTACCTGCGCTCCGGACTCCACGGCGAAGGTGTCCGCCACCCGGAGCACGGCCCCGGTGGCGGGGTCGACCCGTGAACCCGCCGACTGCGCCGCGGAGCCGTCACCCCCCAGCACGCGCACCGAGACCGTGCGCCGTGGCGGCACCAGGGTCGCGTCCCCCGTGACCGGGTGCACGGTCAGGGTGCCGCTCGCGTCCTCCCAGACGATGCGCGTGGAGGCACTGCGCCCACCCTCCACGCCGTCGTCCTCGAGGAGGGTGTACTCCCCGTCCGCACCGGCCACGACGAGCACCTCCAGGCCCGCCGGGAGCCCGACACCCGCGATCTCCGGGTCGTCCCCGTCCAGGCCGGCCAGGGGCAGCACGGTGCCGGGACGGGCCAGGACGGGAAGGGTCTCCAGCGGGCGGTGCATGAGGACCCGGCGGCCGCCCTCGTAGGTCAGTCCCGACATGAGGTCCGTCCAGGTGCCCGCGGGCAGCCAGACGGGGACCTGCCCCAGCCCGGTGACCCCCGAGGCGGGGGTGGTCACCGGGGCGACGAGGAGCTGACGCCCGAACATGAACTCGTTGGGCACCTCCCAGGCGCCCCGGGAGGTGGGATCCTCCCAGTACATCGGCTGGACCAGGGGCTGGAGGGAGTCGTGTCCCCACAGCTGCTCCGTGTGGAGGTAGGGCACCAGCCGGTGGCGCAGTCGCAGGTAGGTCTCCTGCACGGCGCACTCGCGCATCCCGAACTGCCAGGGCTCCTTGGAGCCGAAGGGGTTGTTCGTCGAGTGGAGGCGCAGGACCGGGCTGAAGACCCCCAGCTGGACCCACCGGGTCTGCAGCTCGCCGTCACGCACCCCCGACATGTGGCCACCGATGTCGTGGCTCCACCAGCCGTACCCGATGTTGGAGGCGGTCGCGGTGAACTCGGGCTGGAAGGCCAACGAGGCCCAGGAGACGACCGTGTCACCGGAGAATCCCACCGGGTAGCGGTGGGAACCGGGACCGGCGTAGCGCGAGAGCGTGAGACCGCGGCCGCCGTGGTCGTCGGCCGAGGCGAGGACGTGGAGGTGGTTGAGGATCCACAGGGGATCCAGGCCGGGGACGCGCGTGTGCGAGCCCTGCTGCCAGTCGATCCACCAGAAGTCGACACCGTCACGCTCCAGCGGGGCGATGACCTCCTCCAGGTAGGCGGCCATCCCCTCCGGATCCGCCGGGTCGAAGGGCAAGGGGTCACCGGAGGCCGGGTCGACCCCCAGGCGCCGGGCCATACGGGTGTAGGACTCCTCGAAGGAGCGCACCCCCTCCGCCGGGTGGAGGTTCAGGGTCAGGGCCAGGCCGCGGTCGTGGAGGAAGGCGGCGAAGTCGCGGGGATCCGGGAAGAGCTCCCTGTTCCAGGTGAACCCGGTCCACCCGGACCCGTACTCCTCGGGGAGGTCGACGAGGTGCCAGTCCATGTCGAGCACCGCGACGGACAGGGGCACCCGTTCCTCCTCGAAACGGTCGACGAGCTCGCGGTACTCCGCGTCGCTGTAGGCGTGGTACCGGCTCCACCAGTTGCCCAGTGCGAACCGCGGGACCACGGGCTGCGGGCCGGTGAGCCGGTAGAAGTCGGCGATCGCGCCGCGGAAGTCGGTGCCGTGGGCGAACACGTAGACGTCCCGGCTGCCCGCCTCGCGCGGCTCCACCCACCCCGAGGCGTTGATCGCCGCGCTGCGGTCCTCCAGGGCGCTGATCCCGCGCCCGTCCATGACCCCCGGTTCCAGGGCGCACCGACCGTCGGCGCCGTCCAGCGTGCGCGCCGTGCCACCCAGGTTCCGGTAGTGGATGTCCTCCAGGGAGTCGTCCACACCCCACCGCCAGGTGCCG
>NZ_CCXH01000139.1 GCF_000820725.1 Actinomyces polynesiensis
AGTCGTCCACACCCACCGCCAGGTGCGCCCCACTCCGCTCCCTGGCGGACCGAGGCGGAGAGCCCGTGGCCGCTGAACTCCTCACCGTCGTAGCTGAGTGTGAGGTGCGGCGTCCGCACGAGGACGTCCTCGCCCCCCGGACGGGGTGTCCGGGTGAGGGTGGCCGTCACCGGGGTGAAGCCGCGGTCGACGACCATCTGGGTGGGGCGGTCCTCGAAGCGTCCCGAGGGCGACCACTCGACGCGCACCAGGCACTCGCTGAGCACCTGGATCCGCCACGTGTCGCCGGAGATGGTCATCGACGCCTCCGGCAGGCCGCAGGGTGCCGGGCGCAGGTACTGGGGCAGGGGCATGTCCACTCCTCGTGACAGGTGGGTGGTCGGTGGGGTGGTCGGGCCCCGGCGACCGGTGGTGGCCGGTCGCCGGGGCCCGGGTGTCGGAGGACCGGTGCCGCTCAGCCCTGCGAGGTGGGAGCCGAGGGGGTGCTCCCCGCTCCGGCGGGGCCGCCCTCGTCCGGGCCCTCCTCACCGCGCTTGCGCGGCTTGGCGTCCACACCCGCCTCCTTGCGCTGGGCGGCGGTGATGGGGGCCGGCGCCTCCGTCAGCGGGTCGTAGCCGCCGCCGGACTTCGGGAAGGCGATGACGTCGCGGATCGAGTCCGCCTTCGTCAGGAGCGCCACGATCCGGTCCCAGCCGAAGGCGATCCCCCCGTGGGGCGGGGCGCCGAACTTGAAGGCGTCGAGCAGGAAGCCGAACTTCTCCTGGGCCTCCTCCTCGCCGATGCCCATCACCTGGAACACGCGCTCCTGGACGTCACGGCGGTGGATACGGATCGAGCCGCCGCCGATCTCGTTCCCGTTGCAGACGATGTCGTAGGCGTAGGCCAGGGCGTGACCCGGGTCCTCGTCGAAGGAGTCCAGCCACTCGGGCTTGGGCGAGGTGAAGGCGTGGTGCACGGCGGTCCACTTCGAGTGGCCCAGTGCCACGTCACCCTCGGCCACGGCCTCACCGGAGGGCTTGAAGAGGGGCGCGTCGACGACCCAGGTGAAGGCCCAGGCGTCGGGGTCGATGAGGTCGCAGCGACGTCCGACCTCCAGGCGCGCCGCGCCGAGCAGCTCGCGCGTGGGGTCGGGGGCGCCCGCACCGAAGAAGATGCAGTCCCCGGGGGCCGCACCGGTCGCGGCTGCCAGGCCCTCGCGTTCGGCCTCCGTGATGTTCTTGGCGACGGGGCCGCCGAGGGTGCCGTCCTCACCGACCGTGACGTAGGCGAGGCCCTTGGCGCCACGCGCCCTGGCCCACTCCTGCCACTTGTCGAAGGTGCGCCGGGGCTGGGAGCCGCCCCCGGGCATCACGACGGCGCCGACGTAGGGGGCCTTGAACACGCGGAACGTCGTGTCGTGGAAGTAGTCCGTCAGGTCCACCAATTCGAGGCCGAAGCGCAGGTCGGGCTTGTCGGAGCCGTAGCGCTCCATGGCGTCCTTGAACGTCATGCGCGGGATCGGGGTCGCGATCTCGTAGCCGATGAGGGCCCACACCCGCTTGAGCACGTCCTCCGCGACCGCGATGACGTCGTCCTGCTCGACGAAGCTCATCTCGATGTCGAGCTGGGTGAACTCGGGCTGGCGGTCGGCACGGAAGTCCTCGTCGCGGTAGCACCGCGCGATCTGGAAGTACTTCTCCATCCCGGCCACCATGAGCAGCTGCTTGAAGAGCTGGGGGGACTGGGGGAGCGCGTACCAGCAGCCCGGGGACAGGCGGGCCGGCACCAGGAAGTCACGGGCACCCTCGGGGGTGGACCGGGTGAGTGTCGGGGTCTCGATCTCGACGAAGTCGTGGTCGTAGAGGGCCTCGCGTGCCACCCGCGACACGTGGGAGCGCAGGCGCAGCGCGTGCTGCTCGGGCTCACGACGCAGGTCGAGGTAGCGGTACTTCAGCCGCGTCTCCTCGCCCACGTTGCCGGCGTCCTCGGCATTGGAGGACACCTGGAAGGGCAGGGGCGCGGAGGGGTTGAGGATCTCGATGTCGTCGCCCATCACCTCGATGGCGCCGGTGGCCAGGTTCGGGTTCTCGTTCCCCTCGGGACGGGCGCACACCTCCCCCGTGACCTGGAGGACGTACTCGGACCGGAGCTCGTGGGCGACGGACTCGTCGCGCACGACGACCTGGACGATCCCGCTCGCGTCACGGAGGCCGACGAAGGCGACACCCCCGTGGTCA
>NZ_CCXH01000140.1 GCF_000820725.1 Actinomyces polynesiensis
GTCGCCGTCTACGGCGGCTCCGCCTACGGACCCCAGCTCCACGCCCTGCGGGCCGGCGCACAGGTGGTCGTCGGCACCCCCGGGCGCATCATCGACCTCATCGAGAAGGGCGCCCTGCGCCTGGACCACGTCCGCATGCTCGTCCTGGACGAGGCCGACGAGATGCTGCGCATGGGCTTCGCGGAGGACGTCGAGACGATCGCCTCCTCGGTGCCGACGGACCGGCTCACCGCCCTCTTCTCCGCGACCATGCCCGCCGCGATCGCGCGTGTGGCGGACACCCACCTCCACGACCCGCTCCGCATCGAGGTCTCCCAGGAGTCCTCCACGGTCGACACCATCCGCCAGACCTACGCGGTGGTCCCCTTCAAGCACAAGCTCGGCTCCCTCGGGAGGGTGCTCGCCACCCGTGACGCCGACGCGGCGCTGGTCTTCGTGCGCACCCGTGCCGATGTCGAGGAGGTCGCCCTGGACCTCTCCTCGCGCGGGTTCCGCGCCGCGGGGATCTCCGGGGACGTCGCCCAGGCCGAACGCGAACGCCTGGTCGAGCGCCTCCGCAAGGGCACGCTGGACGTGCTCGTCGCCACCGATGTCGCGGCGCGCGGCCTGGACGTCGACCACATCGGACTGGTCGTCAACTTCGACGTGCCCCGCGAGGCCGAGGCCTACGTCCACCGCATCGGCCGCACGGGCCGCGCCGGGCGCGAGGGGCTGTCGCTGACCTTCTTCACCCCGCGTGAGCGCAGCCGCCTGCGCCAGATCGAGCGCCTGACCGGCACCCGGATGGAGGAGGTGCCGATCCCGACCCCCGCCGAGGTCTCCGAGTTCCGCGCGCGTCGCGTGCTCGACGGACTGGGCCAGCGCATCGAGCGTGGGCGCCTGGACCTCTACCACCGCCTCCTGGAGGAGTTCCACGACGCCTCCGACCTGGACGTGGCCGATGTCGCCGCCGCCCTCATGGCGCGCGCCGTCGGCGACGAGGGTCCCGCGCCCCGCGTGGCACGCGACCGTCGTGGCGAGGGACGTGTGCGTCGTGAGGAGCAGGTGGACGAGAACGGTGAATTCGTGGCCGCCTCCTTCGAGGAGGGCCGCGACTCCCGCTCCCCCAAGGGTGGACGCGACGGCGCCCGGCGCCGTGGCGGGGCACGTCCCGTCGGGACCGGGTCGGCGCGTCGCTACCGTGTCGAGGTCGGCAAGAAGGACGGGGTGCGCCCCGGTGCGATCGTCGGCGCGATCACCGGCGAGGGCGGGATCAACGGCTCCGACCTGGGCCGCATCGACATCTTCCCCTCCTTCTCCCTGGTGGAGATCTCCGGGGACCTGACGCCTGCCACGGTGGGACGCATCTCCAAGGCACGCGTCGCCGGGCGCGCACTGCGCATCCGTGAGGACGAGGGCCCCGGTCAGCACGGCGGGTCGGGGTCCCGCGAGGACCGCGGTGGACGCGGCCAGTGGCAGGACCGTGGTGACCGCGGCGGATACGAGGACCGCAGGGGTCACGACGACCGGCGCGGCCGTGAGGACCGCGGTGGCCGTGAGGACCGCGGCGGCCGGGGCCAGTGGCAGGACCGTGGCGGACGCAGCGACAGGGGCGAGCGCGACGGTCGCGACGGCCGGGAGGGTCGCGATCGCGGTGAGCGCCGCTTCGGTGGGTCCCGCGGGGAACGCAGCCCCCACCGTCACTGAGGAGTCCCGGGGCTCCCGCATCGCGCCGGCCGGGGCCTGCGGGGGGACCGTCAGCGTGAGGCCCGGTCCAGGGCCTCCTCGACGGCGTGCTGACGGGCGTCCTCCTCGACCAGGGGGAGGACCAGACGCTTCTCGACGCACGCGCGCACCGCCGATGAGAGCGCCGCACGCGCCCGTCCTCCCCTCCGGCGGGCACCGACCAGCACGCACGGCCACGACAGCGCGACCACGACGAGGGTCCAGGCGATCCCGCCGAGCACGAGCCACGTCGGCGCGGGCAGGCCGCGCCACAGGGGCACCGACCACTCGAGCAGCAGGAACTGCTCCGCCGCACGCACACCGAGGACCCACACCAGGCCCACCAGGGCGCTGATCCAGCCCACCCACTGCAGGGCGTCCGACCACCCCCACCACCGGGGAGGGGTGGCCATGCCCAGGTCCGTGGAGGCGACGGCGTGGTCGAGGTCCGCGGGCAGGTCCCCCAGGCTCTCCCGGGAGACACGCGCGAGGGAGCGGGCCCACGTGTCGGGGCGGCCCGATGCGATGCGTTCGACCACGCGTCGCACCCCTGTCGACAGTTCCGCGGCGGAGGCGGTCGGCGCCGGCGCCGCGCTGGTGACGGACCCGCTCCCCCCACCCCCGAGGTGGAGACGGGCGAGGGGATCCGCCCGCAGCCCGCTCAGCCACCTCACCGGCAGCCACCCACAGGCCCGGGTCCCTCGGTGCCGGTGGGCGGCAGCGGTCGCGTCCGCCACCCGGTCGACCCCGGCCGCCGATCCGGCCACACCGACGACGGCGTCCGTCAGTCCCTCCGGGTCGAACGCCGGTAGCTCCGCTTCCAGCCCGAGCGCCCCGCGCACGCGGGCGACCCCGTCGTCGAGCTGGGCCTGGACGCGCAGCGCACGGTCGCGGACGTCGCGGGCCGTGCGGTCCAGGAGCACACGCAGCTCCCCGATCCCCTCCCCCGTCACCGAGGAGACCGCGAGGACGAGGGGGTCGGTGACCCCGTCGGCGACGAGGAGACGTCCGAGGTCCCCCAGCACCGCCTCGCGGTCCGGTCCCCGCAGTCGGTCGACCTGGGACAGGACGGTCACCGTGACCTCGGCGTGGTCCGACAGGGGCGCGATCCAGGAGGAGTGGATGAGGTCGTCGGCGTACTTCTGAGGGTCCAGGACCCACACGAGGAGGTCCACCCGCGCGGCGAGCCGTTCCACGAGCTCCCGGTTGGTGTCCTCCACCGAGTCGATGTCGGGCAGGTCCACCAGGGCCAGTCCGTCGGGTAGGCCCGTGCCGGAGGGGACGACCACACGCTGGTCGATGCCGACCCAGTCGAGGAGGGCCCCGGCCTCCGTGCCCGGGCGGACGGCCGCCAGTGCCTGCGTGGTCGTGGGTCGCAGGACCCCCGTCCGGACGATGTCGTGTCCGACCACCGCGTTGAACAGGGAGGACTTGCCCGACCCGGTCGCGCCGACCAGGGCGGCCACTGTGGTGGCGGGGTCGAGACCACCGCGTTCGTGGGCGCGCAGCAGCACGTCGGCGAGGGAGTCGACCGTGACCGCGTCGAGGTCACCGTCGAGGAGGTCCATCGCACGGGCGAGCGCGTCCACGCGGTCCTCCGGCGCCGCGGGGGCGTGCGTCCTGCTCCACGGCTTCATCGGATCCCCCAGTCCGCCGCGACCCGGGACCTCGCGGCCTCCACCACTGCCAGGTCCGAGGCCGCGGGGAGGGAGGAGCGCAGCGGCTCCAGGACACGACCGAGCTCCTCGCCGGCCCGCTCCAGGAGCATCCCGTGGGCGTGTGCGGCCAGGGTCCGCACCGCCTGGTCGCCGAAGACGACCTCCAGGAGCTTCTGGGCCAGTGCGGCGGTGGCACCGGCCACCCCCACCTCCGCACCCGTCAACCCACCGGTCGAGGCGAAGATGACGACCATGAGGGACACCCCCACCAGGTTCGTGCCGACGGCCATCACGCGCGCCGTGGTGCGCCGCGACCCGCCCTGGGTGCGCACGAGCACCAGGAGGTCGGCCTGCCAGGAGCGAGTGAGCTCGAGCGCCCGGGCGTCGAGCGCAGCGGGGTCGGCGGGGGT
>NZ_CCXH01000141.1 GCF_000820725.1 Actinomyces polynesiensis
GGGGCGGGCCTCCCCCGCAGGGCGGCGGTGAGCCGGTCCCGGACCCGTGAGACGCCCTGTCCGAGCCTCCGGGTGAAGTCGGCCGCGCCGATCACCTCCTGCCAACGGGCGAGGACCTCCCCGCGCAGCAGCGTCCCGTCGCCGGTGGAGACCTCCAGCCTCCGCAGGCCGGCCTCCTCGGCGGAGTCCAGTGACCGCGCCGCTGCGGCCAGAGTGGAGTCGTGCTCCTCGAGGGCAGCCTCCACCAGGTGGACGCCCTCGAGCACCTGACGCACCGAACCCGCCAGGGTGCGCCTGGCGACCTCCGACCGGGTCCTCGCATCGGAGCCGAGGTCCTCCAGCCACCGGCGCAGGGGTTCCACGGCCGTCGCCGGCAGCAGTCCGTCGCGGAGCGGTTGCTCGTCGATCCCCACCAGTGGGGCGTCGGGGATCCCGTGGCGCGCCATCAACCGGTGCAGGTCCTCGGAGACCTCCTCCATGGTCCCCGGTGGCACCCGGTTGAGGACCACCGCCACTGCGATGTCTCGGGTGGCGGCCTGACCGAGGACCTCCCAGGGCACGGCGTCCGCGTAGCGCGCAGCGGTGGTGACGAACACCCACAGGTCGGCGGCGTCGAGCAGCTGGCGCGCCAGGGAGCGGTTGTCCTCCACCACCGAGTCGAGGTCGGGGGCGTCCAGCAGCGCCATCCCCGCGGGCAGCGAGTCGAGCCCGCGCACCTCGAGGGTGGGCGCCCCGCCGACGGCCGGGGCACTCGGACCGGCACCCGCCCCGACGCGTTCACGGGGGAGACCGGGGAGGATCCGCTGCGGCTGGAACCACCCGGAGTCCTCCGGGCGGTGGACCAGCAGGGGTCGACGCGTGGTGGGACGGATCGCCGAGGAGGCGGAGACCCGGGTCCCCACCAGCGAGTTCAGCACGGTGGACTTGCCGGCACCGGTCGAGCCGCCCACGACGGCCAGCAGCGGCGCCTCCGCGTCCGCCAGTCGCGGGATGACGTGGTCGCCGAGCCGGCGCACGGCGCGCGCACGCTCGTGCTCCCCGACGGGGGCACCGGGCGTGGGGAGGTCCAGGGCGGCTCCTTCGAGCGCCCCCCTCAGCACGTGCAGGTGCTCCAGCCGGTCCATCCCTCAGCCGACCACCTCGACGCGCGGGGACAGGTCCTCCTCGGGCGGGACCCAGGCGGCGGGGTCCGCCTCCACCTGCTCACCCGAGCGGATGTCCTTGACCGTGTCCGGGTCTTCCCCGGTCCCGGGGAACCAGACGAAGGGGATCCCGCGCCGGTCGGCGTAGCGGATCTGCTTGCCGAACTTGGCGGCGGTGGGGGCCACGTCGCAGGCCACCCCCCGGGAGCGCAGCCGTGTGGCGACCTCGTCTGAGCGGCCGCGGTCGCCCTCGTCGACCACGGCGACGAGGACGGCGCTGGGCACCTTCCGCGTCGCCCGCACGAGCGGGGCGGAGAGCATGCGTGAGACCAGACGCGACACCCCGATGGAGAGCCCGACCCCGGGATAGGTGCGCTTCCCGTCGGTGGCGAGGGAGTCGTAGCGCCCCCCCGAGCAGATCGAGCCGAGGTCCTCGTGGCCCTCGACCTCCGTCTCGTAGACGGAACCGGTGTAGTAGTCCAGGCCCCGGGCGATCCTCAGGTCGGCCAGGACCACGCCGGGCATCCGCGCCGCCGCGGTGGCCAGCAGTCCGCAGAGCTCGCCCAGCCCCTCCTCCAGGAGCTCACCGCTCACACCGAGCCCCGCCACGCGGGAGCGGACCTCCTCGGGGGAGTCCGTGCGGATCGTCGCCATGTCCAGCAGGGTCGCCGACTGGGTGTCGGTGATGCCGGAGGCGGCGAGTTCCTCGGCCACGCCCTCGGGCCCGATCTTGTCGAGCTTGTCGAGCCCGCGCAGTGCGGCGTCGACGTCGGTGACCCCGATGCCCTCGCACACCCCCTGGACGACCTTGCGGTTGTTGACCAGCACGTGCACCGGGGGGATCGGCAGGGTGGTGAGCGCCTCCGCCATGACCAGGGGCAGCTCCACCTCGTAGTGGAAGGGCAGCTCGCCGTTGCCCACGACGTCGATGTCGGCCTGGGTGAACTCCCGGAAGCGGCCCTCCTGGGGGCGCTCGCCACGCCAGACCTTCTGGACCTGGTAACGCTTGAAGGGGAAGTCGAGGTCGTTCGCGTTCTCGATGACGTAGCGCGCGAAGGGCACGGTGAGGTCGAAGTGGAGACCCATGCGCCTCTCGTGGGAGGAGGAGGGACCTCCGGCCTCACGCTCCTTCAGCGCCTGGAGACGCTCGAGCACGTAGACCTCCTTGGACGTCTCACCCTTGGACTCCAGCTGCTCGAGGGTCTCCACCGCGCGGGTCTCGATCCCGGCGAAACCGTGGAGCTCGAAGACGCGGCGCAGGTGGTCGAGGACGGACTGCTCGACGATGCGTCCGTCGGGGAGCCATTCGGGGAATCCGGAGAGGGAGGTGCGTGCCATGGGGTCCATCATCCCACGTCCCACGGGCCCGCCACCGCCGCCCGGCTGCGGTGTCGCAGGCCGCGCCGACGCGCCTCAGCCCACCTGGCGGGCGCGGGCGACATAGGGATTCGTCGCCAGCTCCCGGCGCATGGTGGTCCACGGGCCGTGGCCGGGCAGCAGGAGCGTCTCCGGGTCGACGGCGTTGGCGAGGGTGCGCAGCGTGTGGCGCATCTGCACCTCGTCCCCACCGGGCAGGTCCGTGCGTCCCACGGACCCCGCGAAGAGCACGTCGCCGGTCAGGGCCCAGGGGGAGGACCCGGAGCGTGCGACGAGGACGTCCCCGCCCGAGGCGACCTCGAGCGCACCCTCACCCAGGAACACCGCGGAGCCCTCCGTGTGGCCGGGGGCGGGGACCATGAGCAGGACCACGCCGGGCACGACCTCGAAGGTCCCGGCAGGGACGGCTCGCAGGTCACCGGGTCTGCGCCACACGAGGTCGAGGCCCTCGGGTCGCATGGGGACCCAGGAGAGGGGGTCGTCCATGCGGGGCAGGTCGGGGCCGGGCACCCACACGGGCGCCTCGTCGGCGTCCACGGCCCAGGACGCCACCTCCGCGGCATCCCAGACGTGGTCGGGGTGTCCGTGGGTGCACAGCACGGCCCCCACCCGCACGCCGTGGGCGTCGAGCGTCGACCGGATGGCGTCCAGGACCCCCGCCGAGGGGTCCACGACGAGGGCGGCTCCCCCGTCCTCCGGGACCAGGACCAGGCAATTGGCCCCGAAGAACGGAGTCGGGATGACGCTGAGGTGCATCGGTCAGCCGATCGTGCCCTGGATCTGGTCGAGCCAGGCCCGCTTGGTGGTCAGGGTGTCCTGGAGCTCGGTGACACGTCGGGTGTCGCCCGCGGCCTGGGCCGCCGCGACGTCCGCCTCGAGTTCTGCGACCTGCTGCTCGAGCTGGCCGAGCATGCCCTCGGCCCGGGCCCGGGTCTCGGGGTTGGAGCGCTTCCACTCCCGGTCCTCCGCGGACCGGACGGCGTCCTCGACCGCACGCATGCGGCCCTCGATGCGGGAGACCTCCGATCCGGGCACACGACCCACCTCGTCCCAGCGGTCCTGGATGTCACGCAGGAGCGGCTTGACGGTGTCGGGGTCCGTGACGGGCAGGAGCGCCTCGGCCTCGGCGAGCAGGGCCTCCTTGGCACCGAGGTTCTCCCGGTACTCGGAGTCGGCCGCCTCGTCCTTGGCGCGGCGCGCGTCGAAGAAGACCTGCTGGGCTGCACGGAAGCGGGCCCACAGGGCGTCGTCCTCCTTGCGTGAGGCGCGCGGCGCCGCCTTCCAGCGGTCCATGAGCCCGCGGTAGGCCGCCGAGGTGGCTCCCCAGTCGGTGGAGTGCTGGAGGGCCTCCGCCTCGGCGATCAGGGACTCCTTGAGTTCCTTGGCCTGGCCCTGCTTCTGGTCCAGGGCGGAGAAGAACTGGCGGCGACGCCGGTCGAAGACCGTGCGCGCCCCGGAGAAGCGCTTCCAGAGCTCGTCCTCGGCGGCCTTGTCCAGACGTGGACCGCGCCGCTGCATCCCCTTCCACTCCTCCAGGAGGTCGCGCAGCTGTTGGCCCGACTGCTTCCAGTGCGTGCGCTCCGGGTCCTGGGCGACGAGTGCCTCGGCGCGTTCGACCAGCGCCGTGCGCTCGGCCAGCGCCGCCTCCTTCGCGGCCTGGCGCTCGGTCCGGGCCTGCTCCTTGCGCTCCTCGGCCCGCGCGCCGAGCTCCTCGACCCGGGCGCGCAGCGCCGGGAGGTCGCCGATGGCGGCGGGCTCGACCACTGCCTGACGCAGGGTCTTCAGCGTCTGGTCGATGTCCTTCGGGGACAGCTGCGGGAGGCGGTCCTCGAAGAGGCGCACGGTGGCCTCGAGGTCCTGGAAGCGACGTGTGTACAGGGCGAACGGGTCCTCGGGGAGACCGTCCGGGTAGGCACCGACGATCCTCTCGGAGTCCCCGTCGCTCACCCAGACGGTCCCGTCCTCGTCGATGCGGCCGAACTCCGTGGTCAGCGGGGTGCCCGGCTTCGTGACCCCGACGGCTGCGGGGTCTGCGGGGGCCGGCTGGGCCGCGGGCTGGGCGGGAACTGGGGGCTGGGCCGGAACGGCCGGCCTGGCGGTCACGGGAGCCGCTGCGGGGGTGGCAGGGGCACTCGGGGCGGGAACGGCGGGTGTGGGGGCGGAGGCCTCCTCCGCGGGTGTCTCCCTCGAGTCGCCCGGCTCGGGACTGCTCGGGGCCGGAGCGCTCTCCGCGGGCGCGACCGTGTCCTCGGGTCCGGCCTGGGTCACGGTAGCCGACGGTTCCGTCCCCCCGGCGACAGGTTCGGTGTCGACGCTCTGCGTCTGTGCGGCGTCTGGCTGGTCGGGGCTGGCCTGGTGCGCGGGCTGGGAGGTCACGGTGATCCTTATGGGACGAGGGCGACCCCGGGGTCGCCCGTGCGCGTCGTCACCCGCCGGGGCGGGCGAACACTGTCGTGCCATCGCTGTGGCACAGGTCCTATCCTACGTGTCCCGCGCGGGCTCGGGCCAACTCGCCCCCGGCGTCGCGGGCGTCGGGCCGCCTCACTCCGCGGGGGCCGGGGACCGCTTCTCGTTGCCGGTGAGGCGGACGGCCTCGAACACGCCGTCGACCCGGCGCAGTGCCGCGAGCACCGCGTTGAGATGGCTCATGTCGGCCAGCTCGAAGGTGACCCGCGCGTAGGCGATCTGGTCGGCGGAGGTCGACATCGACCCGGTGATGATGTTGACCCGGTAGTCGGAGAGCACCTTCGTCAGGTCGGAGAGCAGTCCGGAGCGGTCCAGGGCACGCGTCTCGATCTGCACGAGGTAACTCGCACCCGTGCGCTCCGTGCTCCAGGAGACCTCGACGAAGCGCTCGGGATGGAGCTCCTCGAGGCGCTGGGCGTTCTGGCAGTCGGCGCGGTGCACGGAGACCCCCTGCCCGCGCGTGATGAAGCCGATGATCTGGTCACCCGGTACCGGCGTGCAGCAGCGGGCGAGCTTCACCCAGATGTCGTTGGAACTCATCCCGGCCACCGTCACCCCGGCGTCGGACCCCGCCGACTTCAGGCGGTTGGAGCCGGGCATGACGGCCTCGGAGAGGGTCTCCTCCGTGCCGTCACCCCCGCCCAGGTTGTCCACCAGCTTCTGGACGACGTTGTGGGCGGAGATGTGGTTCTCCCCCACCGCCGCGTAGAGACCGGAGACGTCCTGGTACCCCAGCGCCGTGGCCACCGACAGGATCGACTCGTGGCTCATGAGCCGCTGGAGGGGGAGGTTCTGCTTGCGCATCGCCTTGGCGAGGTGTTCCTTGCCCGCCTCGATCGCCTCGTCGCGACGCTCCTTGGAGAACCAGGCCTTGATCTTCGACCGGGCCCGGGGGGAGGCCACGAAGGCCAGCCAGTCCCGCGACGGTCCGGCCTTGGAGGACTTGGAGGTGACGACCTCCACGGTCTCGCCCGACTCCAGGCGGGTGTCGAGCGGGACGAGTCTCCCGTTCACCCGGGCACCCACCGTGTGGTGTCCGACCTCGGTGTGCACCGCGTAGGCGAAGTCGACGGGGGTCGCGTGCGCGGGCAGCACCACGACCTCGCCCCTGGGCGTGAAGACGTAGACCTCGTCCCCGGCGATCTCGTAGCGCAGCGAGTCGAGGAACTCCTCGGGGTCCCCGGTCTCGCGCTCCATCTCGACGAGGGCGCGCAGCCAGTTCATCTGCTCGTCGCCGGTCATCTTGTCGGTGTCGCCGGAGGTCGCGTTCGGGTTCTGCTTGTAGCGCCAGTGCGCGGCGACCCCGTGCTCGGCGCGCTCGTGCATCTCGAAGGTGCGGATCTGGATCTCCACCGGCTTGCCGCCGGGTCCCACCACAGTCGTGTGCAACGACTGGTAGAGGTTGAACTTCGGCATCGCGATGTAGTCCTTGAAGCGTCCCGGGATCGGGTTCCACCGGGCGTGCATCGCGCCGAGCACCGCGTAGCAGTCCTTGACGGACTCCACGAGGACGCGCACCGCCACAAGGTCGAAGATCTCGTCGAAGGCCTTCCCCCGCACGATCATCTTCTGGTAGATCGAGTAGTGGTTCTTCGGGCGCCCGCCCACCGTGCCCTTGACGTGGGAACGGCGCAGGTCCTCCTCGATCTGTGAGATGACGTCGCGCAGGTAGGTGTCCCGCTCGGGCGCGCGCTCCGCGACGAGGTGGTCGATCTCGTCGTAGATCTCCGGCAGGAGCGTCTTGAAGGAGAGCTCCTCGAGTTCCCACTTCACCGTGTTCATCCCCAGGCGGTGGGCCAGCGGCGCGTAGATCTCCAGCGTCTCCTGGGCCTTGCGCTGGGCGGACTCGCGCGGCACGAAGCGCCAGGTGCGCGCGTTGTGCAGGCGGTCGGCGAGCTTGATGAGCAGCACCCTGATGTCCCGGCTCATCGCCACGATCATCTTGCGCAGCGTCTCCGACTGCGCGGCGGAGCCGTACCGGACCTTGTCGAGCTTGGTGACGCCGTCCACCAGCAGGGCGATGGGTGCACCGAAGTCGGCGGTGAGTTCCTCCACCGTGTAGTCCGTGTCCTCCACCGTGTCGTGGAGCAGGGCCGCCACCAGGGTGGGGGTCGTCATGCCCATCTCGGCCAGGATCGTCGCGACCGCGACGGGGTGGGTGATGTAGGGCTCCCCCGACTTGCGGAACTGCCCGCGGTGGTGGAGTTCGGCGGTCTCGTAGGCCCTCTCGATCACCGAGACGTCGGCCTTGGGGTGGTTGGCGCGCAGCGCCCGCACGAGTGGCTCGATCTCCGGTGCCGTGGAGCGCCCGCGGGAGCCGAACCAGACCAGCCCCGAGCGCACCAGGGACCCTGCCGCAGGGCTGCGGTGGTTCGGGGTCTCGACGGTCTGCTCGGTCATTGCCCCATGATAGGCACGCCCGGCCCGGCCGCGTACCTCAGAAGCTGACAGCTGACTCCACGGTGAGACCCTCCAGGCGCGAACGCCCGCCCAGCGCCTCCAGCTCCAGGAGCACGCAGACGGAGGCGACCTCGGCCCCGCACTCCCTCAACAGGCGCACCGACGCGTTGGCCGTGCCACCCGTGGCCAGGACGTCGTCCACCACGAGCACGCGGTCGCCGTCACGCACGGAGTCGGGCCGCAGTTCCATGCGCGCCGTGCCGTACTCGAGGGCGTAGTCGACGCCGATGACGGGTCCGGGCAGCTTTCCCGCCTTGCGGACGGTCAGCATGCCCACGCCGAGCATGGTCGCCAGCGGCGCGGCGAGGATGAACCCGCGCGACTCCAGCCCGGCGACCGCGTCGATCCGCCCGTCGTAGCGGTCCGCGAGGATCTGCATGAGCTCACGGAACGCCGGGCCATTGGCCAGCAGGGGCGTGATGTCGCGGAAGAGCACCCCCGGTTCGGGGAAGTCGGGGATCTCCCGCAGGTTCGAGGTGACCAGGTCGGCGACGCGACCCCCCAGTTCGTGGCTCATCGGTTCCTCCGGTTCTTGCGCGTGGGCTGGGCTGCCTGTCCGAGGTGACGACCCGGCGTCAGCGGCGCCACCCTCACACTGGCGGACGCGCCGGCTGGCACCTCCTCGCCCGTCGTGGCGGCGGCACGCGCCGCCCGGGCCGCCAGCACGCGCCCATTGTGCTCGCGGGTGCGCCGACGCCGGTCCTCGAGGATGACGAGCAGCGGTGCGGCGATGAAGATCGAGGAGTAGGCACCGACGATCATGCCCACGAAGAGGGCGAGCGAGATGTCGGTGAGGGTCCCGGCGCCGAGCAGGAACGTCCCGATGAAGAGGATGCACCCCACGGGGAGCAGGGCGACCACCGAGGTGTTGATGGAGCGGACCATCGTCTGGTTGACGGCGAGGTTGACGAGCTCACCGAAGGTGTAGCGCTCCTGGTCCCAGACGCCGCGCGTGTGCTCCCGGATCTTGTCGAAGACGACCACCGTGTCGTAGAGCGAGTAGCCGAGGATCGTCAGGTAGCCGATGAGGGTGGCCGGGGAGACCTCGACCTGGGTGATCGCGAAGAAGGCGACGGTGACGACCACGTCGTGGAGCAGCGCGATGATGGCTGCCGCCGACATGGTCAGTGACCGGAAGTAGACCGCCATGACCAGTGCGACCAGGACGAGGAATATCACCAGGGACTGCATTGCCTTGGCCGTGACGTCGTGGCCCCAGGTGGGTCCGATCGAGGAGGCCTGGACGTCGTTGACGTCAACCCCGTAGGCGCTGGCCAGGGCCTGGCGGACCTCACCGGTCTGCTCGGTGTCGAGGGCAGGCGTCTGGACGCGCACGCCGTTCTGACCGAGGTTGGACACGCGCACGTCCGAGGTCACGCCGGTCTTCGCCACCGCGTCGTAGGCGACCTGCTGCTGCGAGGTCGACACGCCGGTGACGGAGAACTGGGACCCGCCCGTGAACTCGATCGAGGGGTTGAGGCCGAGGACGGCGATGAGGACGGCGGAGAGCACCATCAACCCGCCGGCGAGGCCCACGAACAGCTTCCGGTGGGCGACGATCCCGTAGGACTTCTTGCCGGAGTACAGGGCATTGCCCCACTGGGCGAAGCTCATCATCGGTCGAGCCCCTTCGTCTCGTCGGTGGAACCGTCCACGGCGGCACCGCCCCCGTCCCCGGGCGCGGTGGAGGAGGACGCGTGGGTGGCCTCGAAGCGCCGCTCCGCGAGGGACTTGGTGCTCCCCGCGGTGGCCCCCGTCGCCGGAGCGGCGCCGGACGCACCCTTGCCCCGCACGACGACGCGCCCGCGCCCGGCGTACACGGCGCTGGAGTGCGCGCCGAGGTGCTCGGGGTCGAGGCCGGACAGCTTGTGGCCCTCACCGAAGAACGGCACACGGATCAGCAGTTCCATCATCGGGTGGGTGAAGAAGAAGATCACGACGAGGTCGACGATGGTCGTCACCCCGAGGGTGAAGGCGAAGCCCTGGACCCCGCCGACGGACAGCACGTAGAGCACCACGGCCGCGATCAGGTTGACCAGGTCCGAGACGATGATCGTGCGCCTGGCGCGGTCCCAGCCCTCGTCGACGGCGGCGACCAGGGGTCTGCCGTCACGGACCTCGTCACGGATGCGTTCGAAGTAGACGATGAAGGAGTCGGCCGTGATGCCCACGGCGACGATCAACCCCGCCACGCCGGGCAGGGAGAGGCGGTAGCCGATGATCCACGACAGCAGCGTGATCACCAGGTACGTCAGACCCGCGGCCACGAGCAGGGAGCCCGCCGAGAGCACGGCGAGGCCGCGGTACTGCCAGATCATGTACAGCACCACGAGCACGAGGCCGATGACGCCCGCCCAGATGCCCTTCTCGAGGTGGTCGGAGCCCAGGGTCGCGGAGATCTGCTGCTCGGACTGGACGGTGAAGTCCAGGGGGAGGGAACCGAAGCTCAACTGGTTCGCGAGCGCCTTCGCGGAGTTCGCGGTGAAGCTGCCACTGATCTGGGCCCTGCCGTCGGTGATCACGGTGTTCATGGACGGGGAGGTGATGACGTTGCCGTCGAGCACCACGGCGAAGCGGTTGCGGGTGGCATCGGTGGACTTCAGGTCGTAGAGCCGCTGCGAGGCCTCGGCGAACTCCTTGGTGCCGGTGGCGTCGAACTGGAGGTTCACGCCCCACTCACCGGTGGACTGCCCCTGGGAGTTGTAGATCAGGCCGGCGGTCGCGGAGTCCAGGTTCGCACCCTTCACGTCGACCGGACCGAGGATGTACTTGTAGGTGCCCTCCTCGTCGCAG
Organism: Actinomyces polynesiensis; assembly: GCF_000820725.1. Lineage (GTDB taxonomy): Bacteria > Actinomycetota > Actinomycetes > Actinomycetales > Actinomycetaceae > Pauljensenia > Pauljensenia polynesiensis. Next base: position 10,239 of record NZ_CCXH01000141.1, read on the forward strand.
GTGACGAAGGCGGTGTCCGGGTCGGAGACCGCGCCCTGGGCACGGGAAGCGGGATCCGTGCAGTCGAGCATGTAGAACTCGAGCAGGTCCTTCTCCGTGACCCAGGCCGTGTCGGAGTGGTCGGTGGGAGTGGTGGCGGGGGTGTCGGAGATCGTGCCGTCGCCGTTCGTGTCGGCCAGCTTCTTCGCCTCGGCCTCGGACATCGCCGTGGAGACGAGACCGGACTGGGCGTCGTCGGTGGCGCCGCTCTGCGCCGTGCTGCCGCTCTGGGAGGTGGTCCCGCTCTGGGAATCGGTGCCGCTCTGGGCCCCGGTGGAGTCCGTCCCCGAGGTCGTCGCCGTGGTGGTGGCCGCACCGGTGACGAGGACCGGTCGGAAGTCCATCTGGGAGGAGGAGCGGATCAGGTCCAGCGTCTCCTTGTCGGGGTGGCCCGGCAGGGACACCACGATGTTGTCGGTCCCCATGGAGGTGATCTCGGCCTCGGCGACGCCCGAGGCGTCGACGCGGTTGCGGATGATGTTGATCGCCTCGGTGATGTCCGCGCTGGTGACCTCCTTGTCGGAGCCGTCGGCGCTGGTCGGGGTCAGGATCAGTTGGGTGCCGCCCTCGAGGTCGAGCGCGAGGCTCGGGGTGAGACCCGCGCCGCGGGTCGCATGCCCCACGAGCAGGGCACAGACGCCGATGACGACGACGATGAGCAGGGTGATGAGTGAGCGCGCTGGACGGCGCCGTGTGGTGGCCACAGGTGGGATTCCTTGGTGTGTCGAGGAAGGGACGGCGTCTCAGTGCCGCTTGTCGTCCTCGTCGGTCTCGATGGGGGATTTCGGCGGCTGGGGGGCGTCGAGTCCGAGCACGGGCTCGTCCTCGTCCTCGTCGACGACCTCGGGGGCAGCGGTCTCGTCGGCGGCGAAGGGGGGCTCACCGACCTCACGGATGGACTGGCGCTCCCAGTAGGTCTCCGTGCCGTCCGGGGTCTCGAGGATGACGACGTCACCGTCCTGGTCGACGTAGCGACCCCAGAAGCCGAAAGCGGTCTTCACCCACGCACCGGGGACGAGGCCCTCCGTGAGCTTGCGTTCGCGCTCCTGCTGCTGCTGCAGCATCTTCTTCTTCGAACGCGAGCTGAGCACCATCATCGCGACCAGCATCACCGCCATGATGATCAGGAAGCCGTAGTTACCCACGAGTACCTCTTTCGTCAGTCCGGCCACTCCGGATGCGGATGTCGCCCGTTGCAGTCTAGTGCCCCGGCGCGCGCCTGTGCGAGGCCCACTCGCCGGGGTGGGATCCTGTGCACTGCGTCACGCCGACAGCAGCGCACCACCCCCACGGGTCCGCAGGGGGCGAGCGCGTCCCTCAGCCGAACAGGGTCCCCTCGGTGGGGGGCACCATCCCGAGGTGCTCCCAGGCCCTGCGCGTCGCCGCCCGCCCCCGGGCCGTGCGCACCATGAACCCCTCGCGCACCAGGTAGGGCTCGGCCACCGTCTCGACGGTCTCGGCCTCCTCCCCCACCGTCACCGCCAGGGTCGTCAGACCCACGGGGCCACCGGCGAAGCGACGGCACAGCGCCTCCAGCACCGAGCGGTCGAGGCGGTCGAGGCCGGAACGGTCCACCTCGAAGAGCTCGAGCGCCCGTCGTGCGGAGTCCAGGGAGAGTGTGCCGTCGCCGTGCACCTGCGCATAGTCGAGCACCCGCCGCAGCAGGCGGTTGGCGATGCGCGGCGTGCCGCGGGACCTCGAGGCGACCTCGTGGGCGGCGGCCCCGTCGATCGAGACCTCGAGCAGACCCGCGGAGCGGCGCACCACCGATTCGAGATCCTCGGTGGAGTAGAACTCCAGGTGGGCGGTGAACCCGAAGCGGTCGCGCAGCGGCGCCGGCAGGAGGCCCGAACGCGTGGTGGCCCCCACCACGGTGAACGGCGGGAGGGTGAGGGGGATCGAGGTGGCACCCGGTCCCTTGCCGACCACCACGTCCACGCGGAAGTCCTCCATCGCCAGGTAGAGCATCTCCTCCGCGGTCCGGGCCAGGCGGTGGATCTCGTCGATGAAGAGGACGTCGCCCTCCTGCAGGCCCGACAGGATCGCCGCGAGGTCCCCCGCGTGCTGGATGGCCGGGCCCGAGGTCAGGCGCAGGGAGGTCCCCATCTCGGCGGCGATGATCATGGCCAGGGTCGTCTTGCCGAGTCCGGGGGGACCGGCGAGCAGCACGTGGTCGGGGGTCACGCCACGCCCGCGGGCGGCGTCGAGGACGAGCTGGAGCTGGGAGCGCACGGTGGCCTGGCCGATGAACTCGTCCAGGTGCTTCGGTCGCAGCGCGGCCTCGGCGGCCCTCTCGACGTCGGAGGCGTCCGGGGCGATGATCCGGGGGGCGTCCTCGGGGAAGACCTGCTCAGCCACGGGAGCCCCCCAACTCGACGAGGGCGGCGCGCAGCAGCGCGGAGGCGTCCAGCCCCCGGCCGGCGAGGCGCGAGACCGTCCGCTCCGCCACCGTCTCCGTCCATCCCAACTGGACGAGGGCGGCGCGGACCTCGTCCTCGGCGGCGCTGCCCGCGGAGGTGCTCCCCGACTCCGGGAGTGCGGCCGCCGCGCCGAGCTTGTCACCGATCTCCAGGACCATGCGTTGGGCGGACTTCCGTCCGACCCCGGGGATCCTCTGGAGCGCGGCGAGGTCGCCGCGCGAGACCGCACCGCGCAGGTCGTCGGGGGTGAGGACGGCCAGGGCGGCCAGCGCGATGCGCGGCCCGATCCCCGAGACCGTCTGGAGACGCTCGAAGACGTCGCGTTCGTCCGCGGAGCGGAAGCCGAAGAGGGTGAGCGACTCCTCCCGGACCACGAGGGAGGTGTGCAGGCACACCTCGGTGCCACGGGTCAGGGACTGGGCGGTGGCCGGGGTGACGAGGACCCGCCACCCGATCCCGCCGACCAGCACGGTCACGGTGTCGAGGCCGACCTCCTCGAGGCTCCCCCTGAGCTGCGCGATCACACTGTCCCCTTCCGTGCCCACCGAGGGGCGAACACCTGTACGATCCTATCCCCGGTGGAGGCGCGGATCGACCGCTCCCGTGCGGCGTTGCGCCGCCTGCGCCTCGGCCCAGGCCCGCTGGGCCGGGGTGAGGGAGCCGCGTGAGCTCACCTTCCCCGACAGGGAGACCGAGATCCGCGAGTCGTCCCCCGCCCCCAGCAGTCCCGTGCCGCGCCACGCGTGGCAGATCGCGATGGCCAGTGCGTCGGCGGCGTCGGCCGGACGTGGGACCTCCGTCAGGCCGAGCACACGGGCCACCATGTGCTGGACCTGCGCCTTGCCGGCGGTGCCCGAACCGGTGATCGCAGCCTTGACCTCGGAGGGGGTGTGCACCGCCATCGGCAGTCCCGCCCGCCCGACGCAGACCATGGCCGCCCCCATGACCTGCATGGTGGTGGTCACGGACTGCAGGTTCTCCTGGGCGAAGACCCGCTCGATCGCCACGACCTCGGGCCGGTACTCGACGATGGCGGCGTCGATCGCGTCCGCGATCGACCGCAGCCTGAAGTGGGTGGCCAGCTCCGTGCCGGATCGTGCGACACCGACGTGGACCAGCCGGGCCTGCCGGGAGGGGGCGACGTCGACGACACCGATCCCGCACCGGGTGATGCCGGGGTCGATCCCCATGACGCGCACGGCTGCGACCTCAGTCCCCGGAGACCATGCGCACGAAGAGGCGGTGGAGGCGGTCGTCCCCACCGACCTCGGGGTGGAAGGAGGTGGCGAGGGCCCGTCCGCTGCGCACCGCGACGACGGGTCCGTCGGGCAGGTTGCCGGCACGGGCGAGCACCTCCACGCCCGGACCCACGCGCTCGACCCAGGGGGCACGGATGAAGACCGCGTGGAAGGGCGCGTCCAGGCCGACCACGTCCAGGTCCTCCTCGTAGGAGTCCACCTGTCGCCCGAAGGCGTTGCGCCGCACGGTCATGTCGATGGCCCCGAGGCACCGTTGGTCCGCGCGCCCGTCGAGGACCTCGGAGGCGAGGAGGATCATGCCCGCACAGGTGCCCCACACGGGCATGCCCGCGCGCACCCGCTCGGCCAGCGGGCCCAGGAGGTCGAAGGCCACGAGGAGCTTGGACATGGTGGTCGACTCCCCGCCGGGGACGACCAGCGCGTCGACCGCGGCGAGCTCGCCGGGACGACGCACGGGACGGGCCGAGGCACCTGAGTGCTCGAGGGCCCGCAGGTGTTCCGCGACATCGCCCTGCAGGGCGAGGACGCCGATGGTCACCATCCGCGCTCCGCGAGGTGGTGGCCCACCGGGATGTCGTCCACGTTGATGCCGACCATGGCCTCGCCCAGCCCGCGCGAGACATTGGCGATGACGTCCGCGTCGTCGAAGAAGGTCGTGGCCTTGACGATGGCGGCGGCGCGCTTGGCGGGGTCACCGGACTTGAAGATGCCCGAACCCACGAAGACGCCCTCGGCACCGAGCTGCATCATCATCGCCGCGTCCGCCGGGGTGGCGATGCCTCCGGCCGTGAAGAGCACGACGGGGAGCCTGCCCTCGCGGGCCACCTCGGCGACCAGCTCGTAGGGGGCCTGCAGTTCCTTGGCGGCCACGTAGAGCTCGTCCTCCGGCAGGGAGGTCAGCCTGCGGATCTCGTCACGGATCTGGCGCATGTGGGTGGTGGCGTTGGAGACGTCACCGGTGCCGGCCTCGCCCTTGGAGCGGATCATGGCCGCGCCCTCGGTGATGCGGCGCAGCGCCTCACCCAGGTTGGTGGCCCCGCAGACGAAGGGAACCGTGAAGTCCCACTTGTCGATGTGGTGGGAGTAGTCCGCGGGGGTGAGCACCTCGGACTCGTCGATGTAGTCCACGCCCAGTGACTGGAGCACCTGCGCCTCGACGAAGTGCCCGATGCGGGCCTTGGCCATCACCGGGATGGAGACGGCCTCGATGATGCCGTCGATGAGGTCCGGGTCGGACATGCGCGCGACGCCGCCCTGGGCGCGGATGTCGGCGGGGACCCGCTCGAGGGCCATGACGGCCACCGCGCCCGCGTCCTCGGCGATCTTCGCCTGCTCGGCGTTGACGACGTCCATGATGACGCCGCCCTTGAGCATCTGCGCCATCCCGCGCTTGACGCGGGCGGTCCCGACCTCCCGGGTGCCCTCCGTGGGCGACTCGACCTGCTCCGACATGCTCACTCCTCGTCCTCGAGCTGCTGGCGGACCTCGTCGGAGACCGTCATGTTCTGGTACACGTTCTGCACGTCGTCGGAGTCCTCCAGCGCGTCGATGAGGCGCATGACCTTCTCCGCGCCCTCGAGCCCGAGCTCGACGTCGGTGGACGCCACGAACTGGTTCTCCGCTGAGTCGTAGTCGATGTCCGCGGCCTGGAGGGCCTTGCGGACCTCCACGAGGTCGGCGGGGTCGGACTCCACGACGAAGCCGTCCCCGGTGTCCTCCACCGAGTCGGCGCCGGCGTCCAGGACGGCCTCGAGGACCTTCTCCTCGTCGACGCCGTCGGCGGCGGGGACCTCGATGACCCCACGCCTGGTGAACAGGTAGGACACGGACCCCGGATCCGCCAGGGAGCCCCCGGAACGGGTGAACGCCAGGCGCACGTCGGAGGCGGCGCGGTTGCGGTTGTCGGTGAGGCACTCGACGAGGAACGCCACTCCGTTGGGCCCGTACCCCTCGTACATGATCGTCTCGTAGTTCGCGCCGCCGCCCTCGGCGCCGGAACCACGCTTGACGGCGCGGTCGATGTTGTCGGCGGGAACGGAGTTCTTCTTGGCCTTCTGGATGGCGTCGAAGAGCGTGGGGTTGCCGGCCGGGTCACCGCCACCCGTGCGGGCGGCCACCTCGATGTTCTTGATGAGGCGCGCGAAGAGCTTGCCGCGCTTGGCGTCGATCGCCGCCTTCTTGTGCTTCGTGGTGGCCCACTTGGAGTGTCCCGACATCAGTGCTCCCTCAGGGGTGGATTCGTACCCCACCATCCTACCCGCGGCTCCGGGGCCCGGCTCCGCGTCCCCCACCGTGGGACCACGTGAAGGGACACGCCCCCTCCCGTCCCGGCACCAGGTCCCCCGTGCGGCCGACGCGGCCCCGGGCCCTCACCCCCACCCGACCCCGGGGGACCTGTGCCACCGGAGTCCCCGCTCCTGCCAGGAGCGCCCCACGCTGACGACACGACGACGGAACGAGTCCCACTCACCCACCCCGGAACCCGCCCAGGCGACCTCGGCCGCGGCCGCGAGCCGGGGCAGCAGCAGGGTGGTGAGGTCCTCGAAGGTGCGCACCGTCTCGGTCCAGAGACAGGCCTCGACCCCCTCCACGGATCCGGCGCGCAGTCCCGGGACCGTCTCCCGGGGGTCCCACTCCAGGGAGTCCCGCAGCTCGGTGGTCCCCATCCAGGTCAGTCCCAGGGGCGTGGAGTCGTCGTACTTCATGTCCAGGTAGATGCGCGAGGCCGGGGAGGTGATGACCCGCACCCCACGCCCGGCCGCCCGCGCCACCCCCGAGGGGT
>NZ_CCXH01000142.1 GCF_000820725.1 Actinomyces polynesiensis
GCGCGAGGCCGGGGAGGTGATGACCCGCACCCCACGCCCGGCCGCCCGCGCCACCCCCGAGAGGTCGAGCCTCTCGTCCCAGACCTGCACGAGGTCCCCCTCGCGCAGGAGGTCGGCAGCCTCCTGCCACGCCACCGCACGCAGGCCGGCGGCGTGGACGCGTTCCAACGCCATCCCCACCAGGCGCGCGTACTCCTCCGGCGCGGTGGCGTGGGACTCGTCCCCGCCGATGTGCAGGCCCAGGTCCGCCCAGGGGCGCAGCGCCGCGACCACCGCGTCGAGGAAGCGCGCGGTCCCGGGCGCTGCGGTGGACAGGGTCGAGAAGCCGACCTCGGTGCCGGTGTAGGCCGGGGGCACCTCCCCGTCCGGGTTGAGGGCGGGCAGCGCGTGGAGCGCTGCGTTGGTGTGGCCGGGGACGTCCACCTCCGGCACGAGTGCGATCCCGCGCCGTGCGGCCTCCCGGGTGAGCAGCGCGAGGTCCTCCTGGGAGAGGGAGCCACCCGGGTCCCCTCCCACCGCACCACCGGAGGAACGCGCCACCAGCTCGGGCAGGTCGGGGACCTCCACCCGCCACCCCTGGTCGTCGCTGAGGTGGAGGTGGAGGACGTTGAGCGAGAGTTCCTCCATGAGGTCCATGACCGTGAGGAGGTGGTCGGGACCGAAGAAGTGGCGCACGAGGTCCAGGCCCAGGCCCCGCCACCGGTACTCGGGCCGGTCGAGGACCGTCGCCACGGGCAGCGTGCCGTGCCCCGCCCGGACCAGGCGACGCAGGACCCAGGACCCCCTCAGCAGGCCCGCCTCACCGGTGGAGGACAGAAGGATGCCGTCCTCCGTGATCTCCAGGAGACTGGCCTCGGCCGTCTGCCAGTCAGGGATACCCTCCGGAAGTCCGAGGTCGCCCGCACCCCGGACCCGTCGGACGTCCACGCGCACGCCCCGACCGTCCACGTCGATGGCGGTGTCCGCCGACACCACGGTCCCGGTTCCCGCCACGCTCCCGGCGCGGGTCCCGACCCAGGGTACCGGGACCTCCCCCGGTCCCCGGGCCACCCGGTACGGCCGCGGCACCAGCCCCCACCTCACGTCGAAGTCCGCGTCCGACCCCATGTCCCGCTCCCTTCCACCGATGTCCGACCGGGATGTCCTCCAGGTCACAATGTGATCACGGTAACCCAAAAGGCTTCTCCGTTAACAGTTAGTTTGCTTAACTAACACACATGAGTCCACGGGAACTTCGGGTGACGGGGAGGGCACTGCCCTCACAGGCACGTGCCCACAACCGTGCTGCCGTCCTCCAGCACCTCTTCCACCACGGACCCTGTTCCCGCGCCGAACTGGCCCGCACCACGGGCCTCACCCGCGTCACCGCCTCCGCCCTCGTCGAGGAGCTCGTCACGGAGGGCCTCGCGACGGAGCTGGGGACCGAGAACCCGACCGGCCGGGTCGGCAAGCGTGCCATCCTCGTCGGGCTCGCCGAGGACCGGTGGCAGATCGTCGCCCTGGACCTCACCAATGACGGCCTGCTCAGCGGTGCCGTCCTCACCCTCTCCGGGAACACCGTCCAGAGGCGCACCGAGGCCCGGCGGCTCCCCCCGGGCGACGACGGGGTCGAGGTCCTCACGGAGTTCGCCCGCACCCTCGTGTCCCTCGCGGACCAGAAGGTCCTCGGGATCGGGATCTCCTCCCCCGGTGTCATCACCCCCGACGGGCTCGTCGAGCAGGCCCCGAACCTCGGCTGGTTCGACCTCCCCCTGGCCGGGAGGCTCTCCTCGGCCTGCGGCCTCCCCGTCCTCGTCGCCAATGACGCCAATTGCGCGGCACTCGCGGAGTACTCCTTCGGCGGGTCGACGGGGGGCAACCTCCTGCGCCTCCACATCGGGGTCGGACTCGGGTCGGGTCTCGTGCTGGACGGCGCACTGCTCCAGGGGGCCGGGAACGCCGCCGGCGAGATCGGCCACGTCACCGCCGTCGACGACCGGGACACGGAGCAGACGCTCCTGGGGCCACCGAAGCCCTGCGCCTGCGGGCGACGCGGATGCCTGGAGACGATCCTCTCGGCACCCGCGCTGCGCGAGGACCTCCAGGGACTCGACGCCTCCGCCAGGGCCGAACACCTCCGGGCGGTCGGACGTCGGCTGGGCACCGTCCTCGCCCCCGTCGTCTCGACCCTCGACCTCACCGAGCTCATCGTCTCGGGCCAGGACCACCTGGTCGCGGGGGAGCTCCTGGAGAGTGCGTCGAGCACGATCCGGGAACGCACCCTCCCCCGCTCCACCAGGTCATTCGTCATGCGCATGTCCACCCTGGGAGAGGACGGGGCCCTGCGGGGTGCAGCCGTCCTGGTCCTCTCCGGACGCCTGGGGATCGCATGACCACGCAGTCCCACCACCAGTCACCACACCGGGGCACCCCCGTGGCCCGTCATGAAAGGAACACCCGATGAAACAGCTCAGACGCCCGTTCGCCGTCATCGCGGCGATGTCGATGGCAGTCGGCATGGCCGCCTGCTCCCAGGGAGGCTCCGACCAGCAGTCCTCCGGGGAGGCCGCCTCCGGGGGCGACGCCACCGTCGAGCCGGGGGACATCACCCTGTGGCTCGCCGGCTCGGACACCCCCCAGGAGCTCCGCGACTACCTCAAGAAGACGTTCGAGACGGAGAACCCCGGCTCCACCCTCACCATCGAGGAGCAGGACTGGTCCGACCTCGTCACCAAGCTGACCACCGCGCTGCCCGACGCCGCCAACACCCCCGATGTCGTCGAGATCGGCAACACCCAGGCCCCGACGTTCACCACGGTCGGCGCCTTCCGCGACCTGACGCCCATCTACGACGAACTGGGGGGTTCCGACCTCCTGCAGTCCTTCGTCGACGTGGGCACGGTGGACTCGAAGGTCTACGCGGTGCCCTACTACTTCGGCTCCCGCTACATCTTCTACCGCAAGGACATCTGGACGGCCGCCGGGATCGAGGTGCCCAAGACGCTCCAGGAGTTCTCCGACGACGTCGCGGAACTCACGACCGACGACCGCTCAGGCTTCGCCATGGGCGGCCAGGACTGGCGCAACGGCATCTCCTGGGTCTTCGCCAACGGTGGGGAACTCGCCACCGTCGACGGCACCGAGTGGACCTCCACCCTCTCCGACCCCGACACCGTCAAGGGTCTCAAGATGTGGCAGGACATGGTGCGCTCCTCCTCCAAGCTCCCCACCACCGAGCGTGACGTCGCCTACTGGGACTTCCTCAACGACGGCACCGACGGAGCCGCCCCGGCGGCCGCCACGATCATGGCCCCCGGGTGGGCCCGCTGGTCGATCGGCGACCTGACGAAGAACGATGCCGGCGACGAGGTCCGTGACGGCATGGCCGACGACTCCAAGTTCGACATCTTCGCCCTGCCCGGCGTCGACGGCGGCGTCGCCCCCGTGTTCGCCGGTGGCTCCAACATCGCGATCTCCGCGAAGTCCCAGCACCCCGAGCTCGCGGAGAACCTCCTGAGGATCGTCTTCTCGCAGGAGTACCAGGAGATGCTGGGCAAGGCGGGCCTCGGCCCGGCGAACCAGAAGTACGTCTCCTCCCTGGGTGACGACAAGTTCGCCAAGACGATGATCGAGACGGCGGCGGCCTCCAAGCTGACGCCCGCGGCCCCCGGCTGGGCCGCGATCGAAGGGGCCTTCGTCTACGAGGAGCTCTTCCAGAAGATCGCCGACGGCGGAGACGTCACCAAGCTCGCCACCGAGTACGACGCGAAGCTCACGCCGATGCTGAACGGCCAGAGCTGACCGACGACCCATCCCGGGGTGCCCGGCCCCAGCGGCCGGGCACCCCACCCCCATGAGGGACCCACCATGACCCAGCACCCCGCAGTGGCGCCCAGCGCGCCGACCCAGCCCGCCCTCCCCCGCTCCCGGGAGGAGGGACGGCCCCGCCGTCGCCGACGCACCCTCGTCCCCTACGCCCTCCTGGCACCGGCCGTCATCATCCTGCTCGCCGGTCTGGGCTACCCCGTCATCTGGCAGGTCATCACCTCCATGCAGGAGTACGGGCTGGCCCAGCAGTTCGGCCAGCCGCCCAGGTTCGTCGGCCTGGACAACTTCGCCCGCGTCTTCGCCGACGGCCGCCTGTGGGCGGTCGTGGCCCGGTCCATCGCGTTCTGCCTCTTCAACGCCGTGGTGACGGTCGCCGCAGGTCTCGCCTGCGCCCTCCTCATGCGCTCGGTCACCGCCGCGGTGCGTGTGACGGTCCAGGTCTGCCTCCTCCTGGCCTGGGCGATGCCCATGGTCGCCGCCGTCACCGTGTTCCGCTGGCTGTTCGACTACCGCACCGGCGTCGTGAACTGGCTCCTCACCTCACTCGAGTTCTCGGGCTTCAGGCAGTTCTCGTGGTTGTCGACCCCCCTGACCTTCTTCCTCGTCGCCTCCCTGGTCATCATCTGGATGTCCGTGCCCTTCGTGGCGCTGTCCCTGTTCGCGGGCCTCACCCAGGTCCCCGAGGAGATCATCGAGGCCGCCCAGATCGACGGGGCCTCCCCCGCCCAGCTCCTGCACCACATCCTCCTGCCGATGGTGAGGCCCGTCCTCTCCATCGTCCTGCTCCTCCAGATCATCTGGGACCTGCGGGTGTTCGCGCAGATCCGGCTCCTCCAGGACGCCGGCGCCCCCGTGGCCGAGACCAACCTGCTGGGCAACCTCATCTACGAGCTCGGCATCGGCCGGCAGGACTTCGGTGGGGCCTCCGCCGTCTCACTCTTCGTCCTGGCCCTCACCATGCTCCTGAGCTGGCCCTACGTCCGCTCCCTCATGAAGGAGGACGCGCAATGAGCGCCCCGACCGCCACCGGTGTCCGCGCCACCCCCACCACCTCCGACCGGCCGGCCGCGAACCGCACGCGCATCAGGCCCGGACGCATCCTGCTCAACGTGCTCGGTGTGGTCGTCGCACTCGCGTGGGTCTTCCCGGTGTACTGGATGCTGCTGTCCGCACTGACCCCGAACGCCCGTCTGCGCCAGGTCCCGCCCTCGTTCCTCCCGACCAACGCGACCCTGTCGAACTTCCGGCGTGTGGCCACCGACCCCGGCTTCGCCAGCGCGCTGCGCATGAGCCTGTCGATCACGCTCCTCACCGTCGTGGTGGTCCTCGCGTTCGCGTTCCTCGCAGCACTGGCGATCTCGCGGTTCCGGTTCCGCGGCCGCAGGTCCTTCGTCCTCGCGGTCCTCTTCATCCAGATGCTCCCCGCAGAGGGCCTCTTCATCGCCCAGTACAAGATGCTCTCGACCGTGGGGGCCACCGTGCCGGCACTGGGACTCAACTCGGTCCTCGGTGTCACCGTCCTCTACTCCGCGGCGGTGATCCCCTTCACCGTGTGGATGCTGCGCGGGTTCGTGGCCGGGGTGCCCGCGGAGCTCGAGGAGGCGGCCATGGTCGACGGCCTCTCACGCACGCAGGCCTTCATCCGCATCACCTTCCCCCTGCTCGCACCGGGTCTCGTGGCGTCGGGCGTCTACGCGTTCCTCCAGGCGTGGAACGAGTTCACCATCGCCCTCATCGCCCTGCCCGAGGCGAGCTCGCAGACCCTGCCCCTGTGGCTGCGCGGGTTCCTCAACGCCTCCGTCAACCGCGGGGTCGACTGGGCCCAGGTCATGGCGGCCTCCTCCCTGATCGCCCTGCCGGTGATCATCTTCTTCCTGTTCGTCCAGGGCCGGATGACCTCCGGTCTCGTCTCGGGCGCGGTGAAGGGATGAGCGGTCACCCACCCCTGCCGACACTGCCCGGACCCGGTCCGGACGAGGTCGCGGTCGGCATCGACATCGGTGGCACCAAGGCCCTCGCCACGGCCTACACGTCCGGGCGGGCGGTGGCCTCCTCCCGTCTGCGCACCGTGCGCGGACCGGAGGGCCTCCTCGACACCGTCGACCGCGTCCTCGAGGGACTGACCTCCCAGGACGCGCTGTCCGGCCTGCGCGTCCGCACCATCGGGATCGGGATCCCCGGGGTCGTCTCCCCCTCCCGCGGCACGGTGGCCAACGGTGTCAACGTGGGGATCGGGGCCGAACCCCTCCCCCTGGGGCCACTGGTCCGTGAACGCACCGGGGTGCCCGTGCACCTGGAGAACGACGTGGCCGCAGCCACCGTGGGTGCCGCCCACGCGCTGGGGGTCGGCGAGGACGTCGCCCTCATCTCGCTGGGGACGGGCCTCGCCGCCGGGATGGTGCTGGACGGCGTCCCACGCAGCGGCGCGCACGGCAGCGCCGGCGAGATCGGCCACATCCCCTACCGCGCCGACGGGCCCCGGTGCCCCTGTGGCCAGCACGGCTGCCTCGAGCTCTACGCCTCCGGGCGCGCCCTGGCCGAGATGTGGCCGACCCCGGGGGGGACCCGACCCGTCACCGACGTCCTGCGGCGCGCCGACGAGGGCGACCCCCGCGCGCGCGACGTCCTCGCGCAGTGGATCGGCGCGGTCGCGCACGCGGTGACCACCGTGGGCCTCGGGGTCGACACGGGCACGATCCTCATCGGGGGCGGGGTGGCGGAGGCAGGGCCGCCCTTCCTCGACGCACTCACCGACGCGCTGCGCAGACGCGCGCGGGCCTCGGACTTCCTCACGCAGATGGACCTGGCGTCCAGGCTGGTCCTCGTCCCGCCCGATCTGGAGGTCGCCACCCTGGGGGCGTGCCTGGCGGCGCTGCGCTCCCTCGACTGAGCAGCCCCGGCACGGGCCCGTCCACGGCGCGGGCGACCCGGCCGGGCTGCCCCCGCCCCCCGCCCTCAGGTGGAGGGACCGCGGCCCTCACTGACGGTGAGCAGCCGACCGTCCCATCCCTGCCGCCACCGGCGGGCGAGGGAGGGCAGGGCCCGGGGGTAGACCTCGAGGTGGGAGGACTCCCG
>NZ_CCXH01000143.1 GCF_000820725.1 Actinomyces polynesiensis
AGACCTCGAGTGGAGGACTCCCGCTCCAGGTCGTCGAGGTCCCACCACCTCTGCCCGTCGACGACCTCCCGTTCGAGGTTTGTCCAGCCCTCGTGGTCGAGGGCGACGACCGTGGTGTGGGCCACGAAGAACCACTCGTCCTGTCGGGCGGTGACGTTGAGGAAGTCGAACTCGGCGCGGCGGTAGAGGACGGGACCCACCAGCTCGGAGGGGGCGAGGAGGATGCCGGTCTCCTCCCGGAGTTCGCGAACGGCCCCCTCCTGCGGGCTCTCCCCGCGTTCCAGGCCGCCCCCGATGGTGAACCACCAGTGACGTTCCGGTTGGTGCAGGTCGTGGCCGATGGCCAGGAGGAGCCTGCCGTCCGCGTCGAAGAGCACCACCCTCCCCGCCTCGCGGTGCGGGACCCCCTCCGCATCGGGCACCCATTCAGGTCCGAGGTCCGTCACCGTGTCATTCCCGCCTGTTCCCGGGCCGAGCGTGTGGCACGGAGGAACTCCCCGCGCGCACGGCCGAGTTCCTCCAGGAGGGCGCGGTCGTGGTTGACCCGGTCCTCCTGTCGTCCCACGCGGGACATGATCACCTGGTCGAGCCCCAACCCGGCGGCATTCGCCTGGAAGGTCCGCATCGCCCGGGCGGAGGCGCGACCACCCGTGCGCGCCCAGCGGCGCGCATTGCGGCGGGCGCTGCGGTCCACCACCATCGTCACCTCTGCCGGCAGCAGCCACCCGGTGCGCACGTAGGGTTCCAGGCCGCGGGCGATCGTGGCGGCCTCCCGGCGGGCCGCGAGGAGGAGGCCCGTCATCCAGCAGGCGAAGAGGGGGAACTCCACCGCGAGGTACCAGCCGATCCACCCCATCCCCGCGGTGCTCGCCAGGAGGTTCCAACTCCCGTGGACCGCGGCCGCCACCAGCCATCCGAGTGGACCCATCCACACCCAGGCCCACCGCGAACGCATGCGCACGACGGCCCAGGCGAGGGCCAGGCCCGTGAAGGAGGTGGCCATCGGGTGGACGAAGGGGCTGAGGACGCCGCGCATGAACACGACCGCCCCGAAGGAGGTGCTGCCCGACTGGCCGGCCTCGAGGAAGTACTGGATGTTCTCCACGAAGGCGAAGCCCGCACCCGCGTAGCCGGCGTAGACGATGCCGTCCAGGGGCGAGTTGATGCTCGTGCGCCGCCACAGGATGATGAGGACGACGCCGATGCCCTTGAGGCACTCCTCCACGAACGGTGCGACGAACACCGACACGACGGTCATCGAGCTGCGGTAGTCACCCGTGACCATGGCAACATTGGTGAGCATCGCCGTGTTCACGATGGACGCGGCCAGCGTCGCCACCCCGGCGCCCCACAGCAGCACGACCAGCCGGGGACCGATCGGCTCGGGCTCCCACCGGTCGATGTGGTGGAGCAGTGCCAGGACGAACAGCAGCGGGAAGAGCGCCAGCACCGACATGAGGAGCGTGTTGGCCACACCGCCCACGACCACGTAGCGCAGCGCCAACGCGGCGACGCCCAGGAGGCCCAGGCTGATGAAGACCACCTCGAACCAGGGCACCGAGCGGTGCCTGCGCGGCACCTGCCAGACGGGGGCGGCGGTCCCCGGTGCGGGTGCGCCGGTGGCCGGTGGGTCGGACACCGCCCGGGCGGCCCCGCCGCCCGACGCCGTGATCCTGCCCAGGCGGTAGTCCTCCCCGGGCCCGCCCCAGTGGTCGTCCTGCTCGGCCATGGTGTCCTCTCAGGCAGACGCGGACGAGATCGCGTCGTCGAAGTCGATGGTGGCCGGGACCGGCGCCCGTCCGTAGAGGTGCAGGACCCTCACCCACGGGTTCTCGCGGAGGTGCCGCACCTGCGTGACGTCGAGGTTGTGCATCGAGCGGGCGAGTTCGACCCGGTAGCACGCCATGTCGAGGGAGTCCAGGAGCTCCCTCCCCCGGGGGTCCTGCCGGATCGTGTCACGGACGGGGGGCGTGAGTGCCCCACGGAGTGCCCGGGTGAGGGCGGACTCCCGCTCATTGCGCTCGGCCACCGCGTGCTCGTCGACGACCCCGTCGTGGAGGCCGTCGCGGCGGCGGTCGAGGTCGTCCATGACGAAGAGAGCCTCCTCACCCGTCAGGCAGGCCAGTGCCGTCCGGTCCACGGGCTCCGCGTCACCTGCCCGCAGCAGACCGGAGGAGGCGATGAGCCGGGCCTCGGAGGCCCGGCGCACCGTGAGCCGGTCGAGGGCGTCCCGCGTGGACAGCAGCCTCCAGTGCAGGCGGTCCAGGCGTTTGGCCAACTGCACCGAGTACCAGCAGGCGACCAGCACCACGACGACCACGACGGTGAGGACCGTCCACCAGCCACCGTTCATGCGTCCTCGTTCCTGAGGCGCCCGCGCAGCAGGGACAGGGCCGTCGGGGCGCGTACCTCGCGCGAGGGCGAGGCACCGACGACGGTCTGGTAGACCGCGAGGATGCGCTCCGTGACGACCCCCCAGTCGTACTGGGCGGAGGCCCGCTCCCCGTCACGGGCGATGCGCGCGAGCCCCTCCCGGTCGTCGAGTGCGGAGATGAGGGCCCCCGCCAGGGCCGCGGAGTCACCGTTGGGGAACAGGATTCCGGCGCGGCCGTCGGCGAGGACGGCCCGGAACGCCTCGAGGTCGGAGGCGACCACCGCGCACCCCGCGGACATGGCCTCCACGAGGACGATCCCGAAGGACTCACCGCCCGTCTGCGGCGCCACGTAGACCGTCGCCCCGCGCAGGAGCGACTCCTTCTCGGAGTCGGTGATCTCCCCGAGGAACTCCACCGAGTCCCCGAGCGACCCCAGGGCCTCGCGTTCCTCCTCCGCGCTCCCCCGTCCTGCAATGAGGAAACGGGCTCCCGGGTGTGCCTCCAGCACCCGTGGCACGGCGCGGGCGAACACGGGCAGGCCCTTCCGCGGTTCGTCGAGACGCCCGAGGAAGGTGATGACGGGACGCTGCGGTGTCTGCTCCCAGCGCGGGAGTGGTGAGGCGCTGCGGAAGGACGAGGTCTCCACCCCGTTGGGGATGATGACGGCATCCCCTCCGTGGTGCTCCACCAGGGTGCGTCGGGCCTCCTCCGAGACGGCGATCCTCGCGGAGAGGCGCTCCATCAGCGGACGCACCACACCCGCCGTCGCCTCGCGCGCGTAGGAGCGCTCCATCGCCGAGTGGAAGGTCCCCACCGTGGGGGACTCGGAGTTCATGACCGCGAGCATGGAGATCGAGGGCACGGTCGGCTCGTGGACGTGCAGGACGTCGAAGGCGCCCTCCTCGAGCCAACGGCGGGTGCGGGCGGACACGACGGGTCCGAAGGAGAGGCGTGCGACCGAACCGTTGAAGGGGATGGGCACCGCGGGGCCCACCGAGACCGCGAAGTCGGGGAGGACCGACTTCGAGGACGGGGTCAGCACCGAGACCTCGTGTCCGCGACGGATCAGTTCACCGGCGAGGTCCCGCACGTGGTACTGGACACCGCCGGGCACATCCCAGGAGTACGGGTTGACGATCCCGATCCTCATGGGCGTTCCGCCTCCTCCTGCTCCTTGCGCCGGTGCCGCTCCCGGGCCCTCGCGAGTCGCTCAGGGTCGAGGTCCTCGACGAAGACGGGTTGCATCATGTGCCAGTCTCGCACGTACTCACGCATGAGGGGAGCGACGGCATCCACCCAGGCCTGGGTGTGGGTCTCCACACCCGTGTGGGTGGCCGTGGGGCCGGGTGCGGGGACGGGTCCCCTGAGCTCGAGGGCGAGGGTCGCTCCCCCGGGTTCGTCGACGTAGTGGAGCACTCCGGTCACCAGGGGTCGTCCGAGCCTCTGCGCGAGGGCCGCGGGCCCTGCGGCCACGAGTGCGCGGTGACCGCACAGGTCGACCTCGATCCCGGCGCCCGTGACGTCCCTGTCGGCCAGCAGGGGCACGACGACACTGCGTCCACGGGCGCGCTCCACGAGTTGCGGGAAGACGGACTCCCCCCTGCCAGCCCCGATGATCTCCATCCCCAGGCCCTCGCGGAACGTGACGAAGGCGTCGAAGAGTTCGGGGGGGTCCAGGCGCTCGGCGACCGTGAGGATGGGCATGACGTTCTGCGCGACGTCCGCGCCCCCCAGGTCCCAGTTGCCCGAATGCGTCAGTGCCAGCACCACGGGCCCGTCCGCACCGAGCGTGCGCAGCAGGTCCGGGGGGTCCATGCGCAGGACCGAGGCGATCTGCTCGTGGGTGAAGCCGCCCAGGGCGAACTGCTCGGCGTAGTTGCGCATGTGGGAGCGGACGGCGGCCCGTGCCTCCGACCGGGTGGGGCGGCGTCCCAGGAGCCGCGCGTGGTTGTCCTCCAGGCGGCGCACCTGCCTGCCCCTGGACAGCCACGCGACGTCCGCGACCAGGCCCGAGAATCCCCTGACGACGCCGATGGGGAGCCGGGGGGCGACCCTCCACGCGGCGAGGTAGAGGGATGCGGTGAGCCGGCCGCTCACCGCGCGAGGGCCCGTCGGGTGAAGACGATGCGCTGGACGACGGTGACCAGGGAGGCGAAGGCCACCCAGCACAGTCCCACGGCGTACATCCACTGCGGCAACCCCCACTGGGTGACCGCGGCACAGGCGAGGGCCACGATCAGCCGGTCCGTGCGTTCGGCGATGCCGACCTTCGCGATGACACCGACCGTCTCGGCACGCGCCCGGGCGTAGGGGACGGTCCCCACCCCGACCATGGCGATGGTGCCGGCGATGACGCTGACGGTGCGCACCGGCCCCGCCTCCATGCCGAGCGCGGCCCAGGCGAGGAGGGCCCCGAACACGGCACCGTCACCGAGACGGTCCAGCGTCGAGTCCAGGAACGCCCCGAACTGCGACTCCTGTCCCGTCATGCGTGCCAGGACGCCGTCGACAGAGTCGCAGAAGAGCACGATCCCCAGCAGGATGCCGCCGATGGCGAGGTGCCCCCGCGCCAGGACACCCACCGAGATGCCGATGGTGAGCAGCGTGCCCGTGACCGTCACCATGTCGGGGGTGACGTGCAGGGCGGCGAGCACCCGTGCGAAGGGGGTGAAGATCGTGCGGGTGATGGAACGCCCGTGGTTGCCGAGCATCAGTCCTCCTGGGGACGGGGGGCCGCCGTTGCGGCCCCGGATTCGGACGCGTCCCCGTCGGGCCACGCCGCGGCGAGCCTGGCGCGGGCGTCCTCGAGGAGTTCGGGGATGGCCTTGGTACGGGCGACGATGGGCAGGAAGTTCGCGTCCCCCGCCCATCGGGGCACGACGTGCTGGTGGAGGTGGGCGGCGATCCCCGCCCCCGCCACCGCTCCCTGGTTCATGCCCAGGTTGAAGCCGTGGGGGTGGGCCGTGGCGCGTTCCACCCGCATGGCGGTGGCGGTGAGCGCCCCGAGCTCGTCGCGCTCCTCCACCGTCAGGTCCGTGTAGTCACTGACGTGGCGGTAGGGGCACACGAGCATGTGGCCGGAGTTGTAGGGGAAGAGGTTCATGAGGACGAAGCACGTCCGCCCCCTGTGGACGATGAGTGCCTCCTCGTCGCTGCGCGCCGGGGCCTCGCAGAACGGGCAGTCCACGGCCGAGGAGTCGGCGGGCTTGTGGTCCCCGTTGATGTAGGCCATCCGGTAGGGGGTCCAGAAGCGGTCGAATCCGTCGGGGACGCCCGCCAGGGTGCGCGCGTCCTCGATGCGTTCCTCACCGTCCATGTCCGCGCCTCACAACGCGTCGGTGTTCACGCGGTCACGGATGTGCGCGCAGATCCGTTCCACCGCCTCCTCGACCGGCACCCCGTTCTCCTGGGAGCCGTCGCGGAAGCGGAAGGAGACCGCGCCCGCCGCCTCGTCCTCGCCACCCGCGATGAGGGTGTAGGGCACCTTCTCCTTCGCGGCGTTGCGGATCTTCTTGCCGAAGCGGTCGTCGGAGTGGTCGACCTCGACGCGCACGCCCCGGGCCCTCAGTTGCGCCGCGACCCCGTCGACGTATCCGTCGAAGGCCTCCGCCACCGGCACCAGGCGGACCTGCACCGGGGCGAGCCAGGCGGGGAACGCACCGGCGTAGTGCTCGACGAGGACGCCGATGAAGCGCTCCACGGAACCGAGCTTGGCGGAGTGGATCATGACGGGACGCTGGTGGGAGCCGTCGGCGGCCGTGTACTGCAGGTCGAAGCCGCGCGGCTGGTTGAAGTCGTACTGCACGGTCGACATCTGCCAGGTGCGTCCGATGGCGTCCTTGACCTGCACGGAGACCTTCGGGCCGTAGAAGGCGGCCCCGCCCGGGTCGGGGACCAGGTCCAGACCGGTGGAGGCGCAGGCCTCCTCCAGGATCCGCGTGGCCTCGGCCCACTCCTCGTCGGACCCGATGAACTTGTCCTTCTTCTTCCCCGACTCGTCGCGGGTGGACAGCTCCAGGTAGAACTCGGTGAGCCCGAAGTCACGCAGGATGCCCAGGAAGAAGTCGAGGAGCATCTTGATCTCGTCCTCGGCCTGCTCGGGGGTGCAGTAGGTGTGGGAGTCGTCCTGGGTGAACCCGCGCATGCGGGTCAGGCCGTGGACCACGCCCGACTTCTCGTAGCGGTAGTCGTGGCCCATCTCGAAGAAGCGCAGCGGCAGCTCACGGTAGGAACGCCCGCGGCTGGCGAAGATCAGGTTGTGCATCGGGCAGTTCATGGCCTTGAGGTAGTACTCCTGGCCGGCCCGGGTGACGTGGCCCTCCGCGTCGCGCTCCTCGTCCACGGACATCGGCGGGAACATCGTGTCCGCGTAGTAGGGCAGGTGGCCCGACTTGTGGAACACGCCGCCCTTGGTGATCTCGGGGGTGTGGACGAAGTCGAAGCCGGCCTCCAGGTGCCGCTGGACGACGTACTCCTCGATGACGTGGCGCAGGATGCCCCCCTTGGGGTGGAAGAGGACGAGGCCGGGTCCCACCTCCTCGGGGAAGGAGTAGAGGTCGAGCTCCGCACCGGGGCGGCGGTGGTCGCGCCTCTCGGCCTCCCTGATGCGCTCCTGGTAGGCGAGGAGGTCCTCCTTCGTGGCCCAGGCGGTGCCGTAGATCCGCTGGAGGGCGTCGCGGGACTGGTCACCGCGCCAGTACGCGGCGGAGGACTTGGTGAGTGCGAACCCGTTGCCGATCAGACGCGTGGAGGGCAGGTGGGGGCCCCGGCAGAGGTCCTTCCACGCGACGGTTCCGTCGCGGCGGACGTTGTCGTAGATCGTCAGCTCGCCGTGCCCGACCTCGACGGAGGAGCCGTCATCGGCACCGGAGCCCTTGGTCTCCACGAGCTCGAGCTTGAAGGGCTGGTCCGCGAGTTCGGCGCGGGCCTCCTCCTCGCTGACGACGCGGCGGCGGAAGGTCTGGCCCTCCTTGACGATGCGCTTCATGCGCTTCTCGAGGTCCCGCATCAGCTCGGGGGTGACGGGGTCGATGTTGCCGAAGTCGTAGTAGAAGCCGTCGGTGATGTAGGGGCCGATGCCGAGGTTCACGTCGGGGAACACCTGCTGGACGGCCTGGGCCAGGACGTGGGTGGTGGAGTGGCGGAGGATCTCGAGGCCAGCCGGTGAGTCGATGGTGATGGCCGTGACCTCGGCCCCTGCCGTGAGAGGGGTCTCCAGGTCCCTCGGCGTCCCGTCCACGACCATGGCGACGACCTCACGTCGGTCGGCGTACCACTGCGTGCCGGTCGTGCCCTCCGCGAGCTGGCGGGGTTCGCCGTCGATGGTCACGTCAATTGATGGCACAGGTGTGCTCCTCCATCCGTGGTGCTCACGCACCGATTGCCACCGGGGTCCCGCACGTACCGGGCGCGGGTGTGGACACGGGTCCCCCCCGGGGTCCTGACCCGCCCATGCTACCCGCTGGCCCCCACTGTCCCGGCAGCCGCACCACCGACTGCCCCGGGCCCCGGCCAGTGGTCCCGACGGCCCGACGCCGGGTGAGTCCGTGCGGTCGCTGCAGGGTCAGTTCCCCCGGCAGCGACGCGGCTCCCGGGGAGGCCCCGCGCCGCGGGGCGTGTCCTCAGGACGCGCG
>NZ_CCXH01000144.1 GCF_000820725.1 Actinomyces polynesiensis
GACGCGCGGACCCGCCCACGGGCCCGGCGGGTCCCGTCGGCGAGGCGCGTGCCCAGGGCACTCCCCGTCCGTTTGGTGCGCATTGCGGCGACGAGGGCGGAGTGGACCAGCGGGTGGACCGGCAGGTCCCAGGCGCCGTCCACGTCCGTGAACGTGCGCGCGAAGCGCTGCTTGTAGCGCCCCACCGAGTAGAGCTCGGGGACGCGCGGCGAGTGGGCACCCATGAGGTCGAACCCGCGGAACCCCTCCCCCGCCAGGATGACCGCCACGCGGAAGTCGAGGGCGTCGGAACCCAGGACGGTGTGGGCGCGCGCCGAGGAGGCGCCGTAGTAGGCGGTGGCCACCCCGTCGTTGAGCAGCACCATGTCCCAGCAGACGAGTTCGTCCCCGACCCTCACCCCGAACAGACGCGCGTGCTCGGGGCCCAACTCGTGGAGCAGGTCCCAGTAGACCTGTTCGGGGTGGACCCGGAAGCAGTCCCGCCGGGCGGTCTCCTCGAGGATCCCGTAGTACTCACCGAACTGCCCGCGCGCGAGCCCGGTCTCCTCGACCACGCGGGCGCCGCCCTCGTCCATCCGACGCAGGGCGCGGCGGACGGCGCGACGGCCCTCCGTCCGCATGGACTCGAGGACGGACTCCTCGCAGCCGCCGGAGGTGTCGATGACGACCGTCCGGTCGTAGGTGATCCCCTGCAACGGTTCACGCAGGTCGGGCGCGGAGTAGGCGGCGTGCAGACGCACGAGCACGACCCGGCGGTCCCTGTCCCGCACGAGTCGCACGAGGTCTTCGCGCAGTCTCCGCGCGCGCTGCGGGGTCTGCTCGCGCAGCCAGACCGGCCCGTGCCTCGCCCACAGGTAGGTCACACCGTGGAGTGAGTTCTCGTAGAGGGACAGCAGCGCACAGCTGCGTCCGTCCTCCTCCCACGCGAAGCGACCCCACAGCCGACGTCCCTGGGACGCCTCGAAGCGCTCCCAGGCCGACGACTGCTCGACGGGCAGCGGGACGACACCGGCCGCCGCGATCCGCAGCTCCTCGGCGGTGAGGGTGCGGAATTCGGTCTCCGTCACTCGGTGTCCCCTTCCATGTGCTCAGAACGACCGGTCGGTCGCCTCGGGATAGTAGCGGTGGAACTTCCGGTACTGGTTCGCCTTCTGCAGGGCGACCACCGCCCTGCGTCGGAGGTCCTTCTCGGCGGGGTACTCCAACGGGTCGAACCTGCGGCCCCCATCGATGAGGCCGCGGACCCGTTCCCTCAGCGCGTCGTCACGCAGGTAGTGGAGCAGCAGTCTGTCCGGCACCAATGAGTACAGTACCTCCGCCCGGAGTTGCTCGGGTTGCGGCACGACGTGGTCGACGAGGTCGGAGACCATCGGCACCATGGGGTTGCACCCGCCCGCGGTCATGTACCAGTTGTTGCGCCCGATGCGGGGATTGACCTCGAAGAAGAGCGCACGCCCGTCGCGCGGGTCGACCTTCACGTCGAAGTTCGCGAATCCCCGGTAACCGGTGTGCTCGAGGATCCTGCGTGCGTCCTCCCACAGCTGCTCGAAGGGTTCGGTGATCATCGCCACCGGGTTGCCGATCATGGTGGGTGCGTGGTCCTCGAGGAGGACGCGGGCGGAGCCGACCAGGCTGGTGCGACCCGTGGAGTCGACGTAG
The DNA here is from genome assembly GCF_000820725.1 of Actinomyces polynesiensis. Lineage (GTDB taxonomy): Bacteria > Actinomycetota > Actinomycetes > Actinomycetales > Actinomycetaceae > Pauljensenia > Pauljensenia polynesiensis. Next base: position 1,660 of record NZ_CCXH01000144.1, read on the forward strand.
GCGGTGATGGAGCGCATCTGCGTGTTGTCACCGGGGACGAGCTCCTGCACGAGGAACGTGCCCCGGAACCCCGCCCCGGCGAGCGTCGCCCACAGGTCCTCGAGTTCGGAGGGGTGTTCGACGAACCAGATCTTGCGCTTGCCCTCGAACTGGACGGCGTCGTAGACGTCCCCGCGGGCCGCCTTGGCGACCACGGGGAACTCGAAGGGGATCCCGGGTGCGGACCACCCGGGTTCTCCCGCCCCGGACAGGTCGACGAGGACGGTGCCCGGGGTCGGCACCCCGAGGTCCTCGCACACCCGGGCGAACGCCGCCTTGTCCGTCACGTGCTCGACGATGTCGAGGTCGGGGAAGGGCAGGGCGTACCACTGGGACAGCTCCTCGGCGTGGCGGGCGACGAACGCCGAGTGGACGTCGTGGTTCGCCATGAGCACGAGGTGGCGGTCCCTGTTGGCCGCAGCCAGGCCACGCAGGACTGCGAGCACCGTCGCGTCATCGGCGTGGGCCGGCAGGTGCTCCGTCTGGAAGACGGAGGAACGCGCGATCGCCGCCGTCGGGGCCGAGGCCACGGCGATGCTGCTGACGCCGAACGCCTCGTGGAACGAGCGTCCGATCCCGTAGACACCGATGTCCCCGCCCAGGACGACCGGGAGGATGTCACCCCTGCCCTCGTGCACCTCGTTCGACACCTCTGCTCCGTTCCGTGCGGTGGTCCGTCCCCGCCCCGTGACACACTAGCTGCACCCCGGGGTGGGGCGGGTCCCAGCACGCCGGGGGCACGCCGGGCGCGGGTCGCGCCGCGCGGGCGACGCTCCCCCGCGGACGCGGAGGAGGGGCAGACCGGAGACCCGCTCCGACCTGCCCCTTCGTGGTGGGCGATACTGGGATCGAACCAGTGACCTCTTCCGTGTGAAGGAAGCGCGCTACCCCTGCGCCAATCGCCCGAGGTGGGTACGGGATTCGAACCCGTGTGTACGGCTTTGCAGGCCGCTGCCTCGCCTCTCGGCCAACCCACCACACGTCCCACCGAGGTCCCGGGGGACGCCGGTGGACCGAGCGGATGACGGGACTCGAACCCGCGACCCTCACCTTGGCAAGGTGATGCTCTACCAACTGAGCCACATCCGCGCACGACCGAGGTTTCGGTCGGGGCTCCCACCCCGTCCGGACGTCATTCCGTCCGGCCGGGACCGTGGGCGATACTGGGATCGAACCAGTGACCTCTTCCGTGTCAGGGAAGCGCGCTCCCGCTGCGCCAATCGCCCGAGCGGATGACGGGACTCGAACCCGCGACCCTCACCTTGGCAAGGTGATGCTCTACCAACTGAGCCACATCCGCGTTGCCCCGCAGGTCTCAGACCCGCCGTGGGAACGCATGGAAGCCTAACAGGTCATCGCCACTTCCACGAAATCGGGGGACGTGCGAGTCCCCTCACAGGCCCCGGGGGCACCCGCACGGCCGGGGGTGACGCCGCGCGGCGCCGCCGGTGGGTGCGGTGTGGCACGATCGGGGCGTGCTCCACTCCTCCGTGCTGCTGCCTGCGTGGGTGCTCGTCGTGTGGGCCCTCCTCCTGACCGCCCTCGTGGGGACCGCAGTGGCCCTGTGGGTGCGCTCCGGGCGCGGAAGGCCGCCCCGTGCGGGTTCCTCCCGCCCACAGGAGGACGAGGTCGCCCACGCACAGGTCCTCTCCCACGAGATCCGCACCCCACTCGCCCTCGTGCGCGGCGCCGCCGAACTCCTCTCCGAGGAGACACCCGGGCCCCTGACCCCGACCCAGCGCTACTTCGTGGACACGATCGTGCAGAACACCGGGCAGGCGATCTCCCTGGCCGAGGACTTCCTCCTCGACGCCCGCCTCCGGCACGGGACGGCCCCGCTGGAGGTGGAGCCCACCGACATGAGGACCCTGGTGCGCGACGTGGTGCGCGAGCTCCGCCGCGTCTCCGAACTCTCGATCCGTTTGGACAACCGCGGGGAGCCCCTCGTGGCACGGGTCGACCCCCAGCTGATCCGCCAGGTCATCTGGAACCTGGTGAACAACGCCCTGCGCCACTCGGGGTCCACCGCGGTCACGGTGCGCGTCGTCGGCGGCGACGAGGGCGTCATCCTCTCGGACTCCGACGACGGCAGGGGCATGACCCCGCAACAGCGCCAGGACCTGTTCCGCCCCTTCTCGACCGACGCACCCGGTCGTTCCGGGACGGGCCTGGGCATGTCGATCACGCGGCGGATCGTCGAGGCGCACGGTGGCAGGATCGTGGTGGACACCATGGCACGCCACGGGACGACCGTCTTCACGGTCCTCCCCCTGGCCGCACGGGAGGGGGACGCGCGATGAGCGGGGACACCCACCGCCCCCTCGTGCTCGTCGTCGACGACGAGCCCCAGATGGTCGCCATCGTCGCCTTCGCCCTGGAGACCCAGGGGTTCGACACCCTCAGCGCCGGTGACGCGACCTCCGCGTGGGAGGTCCTGCTCTCCCGCCACGTGGACCTGGTGGTCCTCGACGTCATGCTCCCCGACTCCTCGGGCAGGGACCTGTGCCGACGCATCACCTCCCGTCTGGGCGTCCCCGTGATCCTCCTCACGGCCCTGTCGGACTCCACGGACCGCGTGCGCGGGCTCGAGGCGGGTGCGGACGACTACCTGACCAAGCCCTTCGGCCCGCGTGAGCTCGCCCTGCGCGCCCAGGCCATCCTGCGGCGCACGGGTGCGGTGCCGACGGCTCCCGAGGGCGGCACCCTGGCCTGTGGTCCCCTCCGGGCGGATCTCACCTCGGGGCGCGTCTCCTGGCAGGGGTCCGTCCTGCGACTGCCGGAGATGGAGCGCCGGCTCCTGGTGCGACTGATGCGGGACCCCGGCTCCCCCGTCGCGCTGAGGACCCTCCTCAACGAGGTCTGGGAGACCGCCGCACTCGAGGGCGGCAGGGACATGGTGAAGTCCTCCGTCTACCGTCTCCGCCACCAACTCGCCCTCCAGGGGGTCCCCACCGATCTCGTGGAGGCCGTGAGGGGGCGCGGCTACAGGGTGAACATCCTCCCAGACACCCTGGACGCCTGAGCAGCAGGTGACGACACCGTCACCGTCCGTCACCGTGGCCGCACCCGGTGTCACCCAGGGGCCGACAGGGTGGTGTGTGAGCCCCGGGAACCGCAGGCGCGCACAGATGCCGTCCGCCCGGGGCGAGATCCCTCGAAGGACGAGACCCATGAGTTCGACACACACCACGGAGGCCCCCGCGCTGCGCCGCGGCGGGTTCCTCTCCGCCCCACCACCCGCCCCACGGCTCCCCGACGACGTCGTCGCCACGGAGTACCCGCGCCGCCGCCTCCAGGTGTTCCTGGGGATCTTCATCGGGTACGCGGGCTTCTACCTGATCCGCAACAACGTGTCCATCGTCGGCCCGCTCCTCATGGACGAGAAGGGCCTCGACAAGGTGGCGCTCGGCGTCATCGCCAATGCGGTGCTCTTCGCCTACGGGCTGTCGAAGTTCTTCATGGCCACGGTCTCCGACCGTTCCAACGCCCGCTACTTCCTCCCGATCGGCCTGGCGCTGTCCGCGGTGACCAACCTGGTCGTGGCGTTCGTGCCGTGGGTCTCGGCGTCCGTGGCCGTGTTCGCCACGGTGATGTTCATCAACGGGTGGTTCCAGGGCATGGGCTGGCCCCCCTGCGGGCGTGTCCTCGTGCACTGGTTCTCCACCAACGAGCGCGGCTGGAAGACGTCGATCTGGAACACCGCCCACAACGTCGGTGCCGCCGGCCTCGGTGCCGCCTCCGCCGCGGCCCTCGACTGGACCGCGGACGACTGGCGCGCCGCGTTCTGGTTCCCCGCGGTGATCGCGCTGGTCGTCGCCGCCATCGCCTTCTGGCTGATCCGCGACACGCCAGCCTCCGTCGGACTGCCGACCATCGAGGAGTACCGCGACGACCCGGCCAAGGTCGAGCTGGACGAGGACGAGGCGGAGGGGATGTCGATGTGGCAGTTCGTCCGCGTCCACGTCCTCACCAACCGCACCATCGTCCTGCTGGCCGTGGCCAATGTCTTCGTCTACGCGCTGCGCTACGGCGTCCTCAACTGGATCACCGTGTTCCTCGCCGAGGAGCGCGGCGCCCAGATCAACTCCGGCATCCTCGGGTTCGTGGTCTTCGAGCTCGCCGGCATCATCGGGACCCTCCTGTGCGGCTGGGTCTCCGACAAGGTGTTCAAGGGCTACCGTTCCGGCGCCGGACAGCTGTTCATGGTCCTCACCGCGATCGCCCTCGTCGCCTACTGGAAGGTGCCGGCCACGGCACCCATCTGGATCTCCATCGTCCTGGTCGCACTCATCGGCGGGCTCATCTACGGCCCCGTCATGCTCATCGGCCTGCAGGCCATCGACCTCTCGCCCAGGCAGGTGGCCGGAACGGCCGCGGGCTTCACCGGCCTCTTCGGCTACCTCCTCGGCGCGACCCTGGCGTCCTCCGGTGTGGGCCTGCTCGTCCACAACTTCGGGTGGGGCACCTCCTTCGTGGTCCTCACGATCTGCGCACTGCTCGTCGTCGTCATCCTCGGGATCGTCGGGCGGGACGAGCGCGCGCTGATGGAGCGCCGTCGCCTCGCGGACGCGGGCCGGGAAGAGGCCTGACCCTCCGCGGAACGACAGGGGCCCGTCCCCGGGGACCCATTTCCCCGGGACGGGCCCCTACCATGTGCTCGGGGGAGGTGAGGGCATGCGGATCCCACGCGTCGCTGTCGCACTGGTCGGAGCCGCGCTGTGTTGCGCGGCCGCGGGCTGCGCAGCCGACCGCGGGGCCGGGGCAGTGTCCGTGCTCTGCTCCAACGACGCCGACATCTGCGACCAGTGGGCCCGCGACTTCACGGCGACCACGGGGGTGGACGTGACGATGGTCAGGTTGCCGACCTCGGAGGCACTGAGCCGTCTCGAGCACTCGGGGACGGTGCCCGAGTTCGACATCTGGCACGGCGGGCCGGCCGAGTTCTACACCCGTGCGGCCTCCGAGGGGCTGCTCCAGGCCTACGAACCGCCGGGCACCGCCGACATCCCCGACGCCCTCAGGGACCCCGCGCACCGGTGGACCGGGGTGTACGCCTCGGTCCTCGCGTTCTGCTCCGACACCGCACACCTCGCCCGGCTGGGTGTGGCGGTGCCGAGGAGCTGGGAGGACCTCCTCGACCCCGGTCTCCGCGGCATGGTGGTCACCTCCTCCCCTCGCACCTCCGGGACCGCCTACACCCTGATGTTCACCCAGTACCAGCGCCTGGGCCGAGGCGCCGCCGAGGACTACCTCCGGTCCCTGTACGGCCAGGTCCAGCAGTTCACGCGCTCGGGGACGGCACCCGCGCGCACCGTCGCCTCGGGGGAGGCGGCCGTGGCCGTGACCTTCGCGCCCTACTGCACCTCGGACCAGCAGGGGACCACGGGTCTGGAGGTGACCCTCCCCTCCGACGGCACCGGGTACGAGGTCGGGGCGGTGGCCCTCCTCGCCGGTGCCCCGCACCCCACCCAGGCACGTCGCTACATCGACTACGCGGTCTCCGAGCGGGGACAGACCGCGTGTCGACGCGTCGGGATCCACCAGCTGCCCACCGACACCCGTCTGCCCGACGACATCACGGGTCTCCTGGAGGGCCCCGGCAGCGACCTCCTGCCCTCCGACGTCCACGAGCGCAACCGCATGCGGGACCCGCTCGTGGGCTGGTTCACCCAGGAGGGTTTCGATGCCTGACCCTCACACCGCGGCCGCCGGCACTCCTGCCCGCCACGGGGGCGTGGTGACGGGACTGCTCGTCGCGTTCCTCACGGTCACCGTGCTCCTCCCACTCGTCCTCGTCGTGGCGAC
>NZ_CCXH01000145.1 GCF_000820725.1 Actinomyces polynesiensis
CCGGGGGTCCCCGGGGGGCGGCGTGCTCCGTGTTCCGTCGCTCGTCCACGTGGCCTCGTCCCTGTGCGCGCTGGGCACGTCCTCACCGGGCGACCACGGCCCTCGCGGCGCCCCGGGGAGGGGACGCCCTCGCCGATGCCCTCGGTGTGGTCTCATCCACGGTCCTCCTCTCGGGCGCCGCCTGCGCCCTGGCCCTCCCCCTGGCGGTGGCGACCGTGTGGACCGTGCGTTCCGGTCGACACACGCGCAGGGGTGCCGGACGCCTCGTCCTGTGGTTGACCGTCCTGCCCGGGACGACCGTCGGCATCGCGTTCTCACTCGCCTACCGGGTGCCCCCGACCGTCCTGGGGGTGCGTCTGCCCGCACTGGTGGGCGGTGCCTCGCTGGCGGACGGCTCGGTGGGGATCGTCCTCATGCTGATGACCGTCGCGCTGCCGGTGCTGCACGTCGGGCTGGGGGCGCTGTGGGATGCGGTGCCCCGGTCGGTGCTGGAGTCCGCGCGGGACGCCGGGGCGGGGAAGTCCCGTCTGGTCCTCTCCGTGGTGCTCCCCTCCACGGGTCTCCTCCTGGGGGCCCTCGCGGCCGCCACACTGGGCCGCTGCCTCGTGGCCGTGGTGCCCCTCGCCTACGTCACCTCGCCCGACGCCGCCCTCGTCGTGACCCGTGTCCTCGACCTCACCGACCACTCGCGGGGCCCCGAGACCTTCCTGGTCTCCACCCTCACGGCGGCTGTCGCCGGGGTCCTCCTCGCCCTGGTGCAGGCTGCACACGGACACCTGCTGCCCCGACTGGAAGGGATGTCACGCCCATGAGCACCGGGACGCTGCACGTGGAGGACCTCACCGTCGACCTGCCGACCGGGCACGGCACCCGCCGGGTCCTCGACCGGGTGGACCTCGACATCGCCCCCGGTGAGATGGTCGCCCTCATCGGCCCCTCGGGGTGCGGGAAGACGACCCTCCTGAGGACCATCGCCGGACTCACCGCCCCCGTGAGGGGGCGCGTGGTCGTCTCCGGCAGGGACCAGTCCCGCATCCCTCCCCAGCGCCGTCCCACCACGCTCGTCTTCGACACCCCCTCCCTGGTGCCCCACCTGACGGTGCGCGAGAACGTGGCCTTCGCGGTGGACGCGACCCGGGACGCCCTCGCTGCCGAGGACGAGGTGGGGACGGCCCTCACGACGCTGGACCTCCTGCCCATCGCCGACCGCCTCCCCGGGGAGGTCTCCGCCGGACAGGCCCAGCGCACGGCACTGGCCCGCGCCCTGGTGCGCCGGCCGCACGTCCTGCTCCTCGACGAACCGCTCGCGCACGTGGACCCCCTGGCCCGCGACGGCCTGCGCCGGGAGATCATGGCGGTCCACCGGCGCCTGCGGTGTGCCTCGGTGTTCGTCACCCACGACATTCCCGAGGCACTCGCCGTCGCGGACCGGATCGCCGTCATGCGCCGCGGATCGCTGGTGCAGGTGGACACGCCCTGGAGGATCTGGAACCGACCCGACAGCACCTGGGTCGCCTCCCGCACCGGCACACCCAACCTGGTGCGGGCCCGTGTGCGCGCCGTCCTGCCGGGTGACCCCCCGAGGGCCGTCGTCGACCTGCTCGGACAGGAGCACCGGATCCCCTGTCCCGCGGACCTGTCAGCCCCCGGCACCTGCATCGTCACCGCCCATGCCGACGCCGTCCGGATCCTGGGAGCCGACGACTCGGGCTCGCGAGACCTCGAGGGAGACCGCGCCCAGGTGCTCTCCGTGCGCTTCGGCGGGGACCACGTCGACCTCGAAGTGGAGACGGACGAGGCCACACTCGTGGCGCGCACGCCACCGGAGCCGCGCGCGCCGGCCCTGCGCGTCGGGGACCGCCTGCGCGTCGCCCTCGTCGACGACCTCGCCTGGGCCGTGCCCGACTGAGGTCCCGCCGTGCCCGACTGAGGTCCCGCCGTGCCCTGCCCCACCGCCCGGCAACAGGGACACCGCCGCGCGGGCGGGCTGTGCGACGAGGTCATCCGTGGCACCCTGATGACATGCATACATGGCCCGGCAATCCCTATCCACTCGGAGCGACCTTCGACGGGTCCGGCACGAACTTCGCCCTCTTCTCCTCCGTCGCCGAGCGCGTCGAGCTGTGCCTCCTGGACGCGGAGCGCAACGAGCAGCGCGTCGAGATGACGGAGGTCGACGCCTTCGTCTGGCACGTCTACCTGCCCCAGATCGGACCGGGACAACGGTACGGGTACCGCATCCACGGTCCCTTCGACCCTGGCTCGGGCGACAGGTGCGACCCCTCGAAGCTCCTGCTCGACCCCTATGCGAAGGCCATCGACGGCCAGATCACGACCTCCAACACGCTCTACTCCTACGACTTCGAGGACCCGACCAAGCCGAACCACGAGGACTCCGCGCACGACAACATGGTCGCCGTGGTCATCAACCCCTACTTCGACTGGGGCCACGACCACACCCCGGGCCACGACTACTCGGAGTCGATCATCTACGAGGCCCACCTGCGCGGCATGACGATGCAGCACCCGGGTGTGCCCGAGAAGCTCCGTGGGACCTACGCGGGCATGGCGCACCCCGTGGTCATCGACCACCTCCGCAAGCTGGGCGTCACCACCGTGGAGCTCATGCCCGTCCACCAGTTCGTCAACGACCCCGTCCTCCAGGAGCGCGGGCTGTCGAACTACTGGGGCTACAACACGATCGGCTTCTTCGCCCCGCACAACGCCTACTCCGCCACCGGCACCACGGGAGAGCAGGTCACGGAGTTCAAGGCCATGGTCAAGGCGCTCCACGCCGCGGACTTCGAGGTGATCCTCGACGTGGTCTACAACCACACCGCCGAGGGCAACCACATGGGCCCCACGCTCTCCTTCAAGGGCATCGACAACGCGTCCTACTACCGCCTGGTCGAGGGGGACCGCCAGCACTACTTCGACACCACCGGCACGGGCAACTCCCTGTTGATGAGCAGCCCCCACGTGCTCCAGCTGATCATGGACTCCCTGCGCTACTGGGTCACCGAGATGCACGTGGACGGCTTCCGCTTCGACCTCGCCTCCACCCTCGCCCGACAGTTCGCGGAGGTCGACAGGCTCTCCGCCTTCTTCGACCTCATCCACCAGGACCCGATCATCTCCCAGGTGAAGCTCATCGCCGAGCCGTGGGACGTGGGGGCCGACGGCTACCAGGTGGGCGGGTTCCCCCCGCTGTGGTCGGAGTGGAACGGGCGCTACCGCGACACCGTGCGCGACTTCTGGCGCGGCGAGTTCTCCTCCCTCCCCCAGTTCGCCTCGCGCCTGGCGGGCTCGGCGGACCTCTACGAGCACACCGGACGCAAGCCGGTGGCCTCCATCAACTTCGTCACCGCCCACGACGGCTTCACGATGCGCGACCTCGTCTCCTACAACGACAAGCACAACGAGGCCAACGGCGAGGACAACAAGGACGGGGAGTCCAACAACCGCTCCTGGAACTGCGGGGTCGAGGGGCCCACCGAGGACCCCGGGATCATCGCCCTGAGGGCCCGCCAGCAGCGCAACTTCCTCACGACGATGATCTTCAGCCAGGGCGTGCCGATGATCCTCCACGGGGACGAGTTCGGCCGCACCCAGCAGGGCAACAACAACACCTACTGCCAGGACAACCCCATCGCCTGGATGGACTGGGGCCTCAACCCCGCCCAGCAGGAGCTGCTCGAGTTCTCCCGCCGCCTCATCCACCTCAGACGCGAGCACCCCGTCATGCGTCGCCGCCGCTTCTTCAAGGGCGCCCCCGCCCGCGGCGGCGAGTCCGACCTCGGCGAGGTCGAGTGGTTCACCCCCGGCGGGACCCACATGACCGAGGAGGAGTGGAACCAGCCCTGGGCCCGGGCGGCCATGGTTTTCTACAACGGATCCGCCATCGGCGAGCCCGACCGCTTCGGTGAGCGGATCGTCGACGACGACTTCCTGCTCCTCGTCAACGCCGCGCCCGAGGAGGTCAACTTCGTCCTCCCGGCCCCCGTCTACGGCAAGGTCTGGAACACCGTGGTCAACACCGCCGACGACGAGGACCGCAGCGGTCACCTCTCGGGGGAGACGGTGCACGTGCAGGCCCGCACCGCGATGATCCTCGTCAACCCGTTGGGGAAGTGACCATGGCGGACCCGCACCCCCACATGCCCCACATCGGCAGGCACACGCCGCTGACCACCTACCGGCTCCAGCTGACCCCCGACTTCACCTTCGGCGACGCCGCAGGCGTCCTCCCCTACCTCGTCGACCTCGGGGTCACCGACGTCTACCTCTCCCCGATCCTCCAGCCCGTCCCGGGGTCCCGGCACGGCTACGACGTCGTGGACCACACACACGTCAACGCCGAGCTCGGTGGACGGGAGGCATTCGAGGCCTTCTCCGCGCGTGCCCACGCACTGGGGCTGCACGTGGTGGTCGACATCGTCCCCAACCACATGGCCGTGCCCACGCCCGTGTGGCAGAACCGCGCCATGTGGTCCGTGCTCAAGCTCGGCGCGAAGTCCCCCTATGCCCGCTGGTTCGACGTCGAGGACGGGGAGCAGGTCCTCATGCCCGTTCTCGGCGCGCGCATCGGCCAGGTCCTGACACGCGGCGAGCTGGAGCTCACCCGGATGGTCGTCCCCACCGAGCCCGAGGTGGGCGAGCAGTGGGTCCTGCGCTACTACGACCACGTCTTCCCCGTGGCCGAGGGTTCGGAGTCCCTGCCGATGCACGTGCTGCTGGAGCGCCAGACCTACCGCCTGGCCCACTGGAAGGTGGGCGACGAGGAGCTCAATTACCGCCGGTTCTTCGACGTGGACACCCTCGCCGGGATCCGTGTGGAGCGGCCCGAGGTCTTCGACGCGACCCACGCCCTGCTCTTCGACCTCTTCGACCACGGGCACATCGACTCCTTCCGGGTCGACCACCCCGACGGGCTGGCGGACCCCCGCGGGTACTTCCAGCACCTGTGGGACCGCACCGGGGGTGCGTGGACAGCTGCGGAGAAGATCCTGGGCGAGGACGAGATGCTGCCCGCGGACTGGGCCGTGTGCGGCACCACGGGCTACGACACCTCCTGGCGCATCCACTCCCTCCAGGTGGACCCGGCGGCGGCCATGCCGATGGGTGCGGTCATGCAGGAACTGGCCGGGGACTCGCCCTCGTCCCTGCCCCGCGTGGTGGCCACCGCCAAGCGCGACGTCATCGACACCTCCCTTTCCGCGGAGGTGCGCCGCCTGGCCAACCTCGTGTGGGAGATCTGCCAGCGCGACCTGCGCCTGCGCGACCACACCTTCCGTTCCATCGTGGAGTGCCTGCGCGCGCTCATCGTCGAGATGGACCGGTACCGTGCCTATGTCGTCCCCGGCGCCTCCACCCCGCAGTCGAGCCGCGAGGTGCTCACCGAGGCCCGCAAGCGGGCCTTCCTGGGACTCGACCCGGACCTCGAGGACACCCTCGACGTCCTCGTCGCCCTCGTCCTGGGTGACGAGGTCGGCTCCGCGGGCCTGTCCAGCCGGGACGACCGACGCGCCGAGGTCGTCGTGCGCTTCCAGCAGGTCTGCGGCGCCGTCATGGCCAAGGGCGTGGAGGACACGGCGTTCTACCGGTGGACGCACCTCGTGTCGCTCACCGAGGTGGGCGGCGCCCCGGACCGGTTCGGACTGGACCTGGACGCCTTCCACGCCTTCGAGTCCCAGCTCCAGGAGAACTGGCCGGCCACCATGACGGCCGGCACGACCCACGACTCCAAGCGGGGCGAGGACGTGCGTGCCCGGCTCGCGGCCTTCACCTGCTACCCGCTGGAGTGAGCGGCCCTGGTCCAGGAGCTCCGTTTCGTCACCGAACCCCGCAGGCCCGGTCAGCTCGACGGGCGCACGGAGAACCTCCTGTGGCAGACGCTGGCGGCGACCTGGACCACCACCGACCCGATGACCTCCTCCCGTCTGGTGGAGTACCTCACCAAGGCGGCGCGTGAGCAGAAGACCTGGACCTCGTGGACCTCCCCCGACCTGGAGCGCGAGGAGGAGCTGATGGGCTTCGCCACGACCTGCCTGGCCGACGACGCCGTCATCAGCCTCCTCGACGCCTGGCACACGCGCACCGCCGCCGCCCAGCGCACCTGCATCCTGGTGACGAAGGCCCTCCAGATGACCGTGCCGGGGGTGGCGGACGTGTACCAGGGCAGCGAGGTCACCCGCACCTCCCTGGTGGATCCCGACAACCGCAGGCCGGTCGACTTCGAGGCCCTCGTCGGACTCCTGAAGGGGGTCCACGAGGGGCAGGTGGCGGGACTCGACGCCGAGAAGCTGCGTCTGACCAGCGCCGTCGCGCACCTGCGCCAGCGCGAGAAGTGGGCCTTCGTCTCCCCGGAGTCGACCTACGCCGCCCTGCCCACCTCCTCGGGGCACGCCATCGCCTTCGCCCGCGGCGACCACACCGGTCCCCGCGCCGTCACCGTCGCCACCCGCCTGCCCCGCACCCTCGCCGACATCGGGGGCTGGGAGGAACACACGGTGGTCCTGCCCGCCGGGCGCTGGCGCGACATCCTGGGGGGCCGCATCCACGAGGGCGGCCCGGTGCGTCTGGCCGGACTGCTCGGCACGGATCCCGTGGTGGTGCTGGAGGCCGTCGACACGAAGCCGGAGGAGGACGAATGAGCCGGACGCTCCCCACACGGGTGTGGGCGCCCGCCGCGCGGGGCGTCGAACTGGTCACCCCGGGGGACGGACAGCGGGTCCCCATGTCCCCCGGTGCCCACGGATGGTGGCGGGGACCGGACCTGCCACCGGGGACGGACTACTGGTTCTCCCCCGACGGGGAGGGCCCCTTCCCGGATCCCCGGTCCCGTTGGCAGCCCCACGGGGTCGACGGACCGTCGCGCACCTGGACGGCGGCGGACCACCAGTGGGTGCCCTCCCCCGACCGTGAGGTCCTCGGTGGGGTCTTCTACGAACTCCACGTCGTCACCTTCACCCCCGGGGGCACCCTCACCAGTGCCATCGACGGACTCGACGACCTGGTCGACCTGGGGGTCGACGTCGTGGAGCTCATGCCGCTGGCGCAGTTCTCCGGAGAGTTCGGGTGGGGCTACGACGGGGTCGACCTCTTCGCCGTCCACCGGGCCTACGGCGGGCCGGAGGCGCTCGTCCGGTTCGTCGACGCCGCCCACGCGCGCGGGTTGTCGGTGTGCCTGGACGTCGTCCTCAACCACCTGGGTGCCTGGGGCAACCACCTCTCCCGATTCGGGCCCTACTACACCGACCGCCACCAGACACCCTGGGGCCCGGCTTCGACCTGGACGGCCCCGACTCCCACGAGCAGAGGCGCTTCCTCCTGGACGTGTGCCGCCACTGGCTGGTCGACATGCACGTCGACGTCCTGCGCCTGGACGCGGTCCACGCGATCCACGACGACTCCGACACTCACCTTCTCCAGGAGCTGGCTGGACTCGTGCCCGGGTGGGAGGAGATCTCGGGACGCACACTGACCCTGGTGGCCGAGTCGGACCTCAACGACGTCCGGATGGTCACCGCCCTGGAGGCCGACGGGACCGGCATGGACGCGCAGTGGGCCGACGACGTCCACCACGCACTCCACGTGGCCCTGACCGGGGAGACCCAGGGGTACTACGCGGACTTCGCCGACCCGCAGGCCCTGCGTCGCACCCTGGAGGACGTCTTCCACCACAACGGCACCTGGTCGAGCTTCCGGGGACGGACCTGGGGCGCGCCCGTTCCCCGTGACTTCGACCGGCGCCGCTTCGTCGTCTACTCCCAGGACCACGACCAGGTGGGCAACCGCGCGCGGGGGGACCGTCCCTCCGAGCACCTCGACGACGCGCAGCTGGCGGCCGCCGCCGCGGTGGTCCTGCTCGGCCCCTTCACGCCGATGCTCTTCCAGGGTGAGGAGTGGGGCACGCGCCGACCCTTCCGTTTCTTCGCCGACCAGGACACGCCCGAGCGTGCCCGCACGGTCCGAGAGGGCCGTGCCGCGGAGTTCGGTGCCCACGGGTGGCAGGGCGAGGTCCCCGACCCGACCTCCCGGGCGACACTGGAGGCGTGCGTCCTCGACCGCAGCGAGCGGGAGCAGCCGCGGTGCGCCGCCCTGCTCGACTGGTACCGGACACTCGTCGCACTGCGCAGGGCGTTGCCGGGGGTGCGCTCGGGTCGCCGCCAGCGTGCGGTCCGCGACGGGGACGTCCTCGTCGTCGTGGACTCCGACGTCGCCCTCGTCCTCGACCTGGCGGGCAGGGCGCTGCCCGGGGACCTCGACCCTGCCGGGTCCGTGTGGGACACGACCACCGAGGGCAGACCGTCGGGGCGCGGCGGAGGCCTGCTCGCGTCGTTCCCCTCCGGGGACGGCGGGGAGGCGGTGCGCGTCATCGGATGGGAGAATCGCAGGGATGACTGAGACGAGGATCGAGTCCCTGACGGCGACCCGCGTGTGGAGGAACGGGTCACTCTCCCAGGAGGACGTCCCTCCCTCCGACCTGACGAAGGTCGTCGGGGACCCCTCGGCCCTGGTGTGGATCGACCTGCTCTCCCCCAGCCTCACCGACCTCCAGGCCGTGATCGGCAAGCTCGGACTGCCGCCGACGGCCCTGGAGGACCTCCTGGGCCGGCACGAACGGCCCAAGGTGGTCCAGCACCCCGACTGGATCTACGTGACGACCCACGCCGTCTCCCGTGAGGCCGACCGCAGTGTTGACGACTCCCCCGGGGGCCACCACCTGGTGAAGTCCCCCGTCTCCGCGATCGCGACGAGCACCGTGCTCGTGACGATCCGCCTGGAGCCGCGCTGGAGCATGGACGAGGTCCTGCGGCGCTGGGACGCGGACCCCGGGCTCACCCGCAGGGGGATCGGCGCCCTGCTGCACGGTCTGCTGGACGTCATCGTCGACGAGCACTTCGACACCATCCAGGAGCTCGACGACGAGGCGGAGGACCTGGAGGACCTCCTGCTCGGCCAGCACCACACGGACGACTCCTTCATCCTGCGGGTCTACGGACTGCGCAAGGAACTGGTCACCCTGCGGCGGGTGGTGGTGCCGATGCGCGAGGTCGTCACCGGCATCCAGCGGCACCCGGAGGTCGTCTCCGCCGAGATGGCACCGTGGTGGGGGGATCTCTACGACCACGTCCTGCGGGCCAGTGAGTGGGCCGACTCCCTGCGCGACATGGTGGCCTTCATGGTGGAGACGCAGATGTCCCTCATGGACTGGCGTCTCAACACGGTGATGAAGAAACTCGCCGGGTGGGCGGCGATCATCGCGGTGCCCACGCTGATCACCGGGTGGTTCGGCCAGAACGTGCTGTTCCCCGGCTACGGGACCTGGGCGGGGCTGTGTGTCTCGATCGGGTTGGTCGTGGTCTCCACCGTCGTCCTCTACTCGACCTTCAGGAAGCGCGACTGGTTGTGATCCCCCGTCGCGTCGGGACCGACGCGACTCCGGGTGGGCCCTGGGCCGGACGGGGTGTCCCGGGAGCGGGTATCCCGGGACGGGATGTCCCGGGACGGGGCGCCCCGGGACGGCGCACCCCGTCAGGAGCGGTCGCGACCCCGCAGGGTCGAGGCCACCGAGCGGAGCTCGACGTAGGCCCGGTACGCCAGTGGCCGCAGGGGACGCTCGCGTGCGCTGGCGACCTCGACGACCTCCTTGGAGAACTTCGTCTTGAACTCGTTGAGACCGTTGAGCTCGGGCACGGCCTCGGAGCCGATGCCCATGAGGTCGTAGCGGGTGATGCCCCTGCGGGCCAGGTCGACGCACTCGAAGAGGACGAGCCGGTCGGAGGCCCTGCGGTGCATCGCCGAGGTCGCGGAGGCCGCGTAGTACCGCGCGGCCAGTCGACCGGACACGGTGACGATGGACCAGCACTGCAGGGCGCCGTCGACCCGGCCGGTGTAGAGCCGGCAGTGGTCGGGGCCGAGGCCGGCGATCATGTCGCGGTACATCTCCGAGGCCCAGGGGACGAAACCGTCACGCTCGGCCGTGTCGACCATGAGCGCGTGGTACTCGTCGAAGTCCGATGCCCCCGCCTCGGTCTCGTCGGCCCACTCGAGTCCCGACTCACGCACCGCCTTGCGCACGTCGCGGCGCCCACGGGACTTGAAGCGGGAGAGGACCGCGTCGGTGGCCTCCTCCTCGGAGGTGGTCGCCGGGTCACCCGGCAGGGACGTGTCGATGACGACGGTGTGGTCGTAGGCGATGATCCCGGTGGGGGGGTACGTCCCCTCGGGACGGCTGAGCAGGTCCAGGCGCAGGTGGACCGCACCCGGCTCCTTCGCGTGGAGTTCCGCGGCGAGCAGCTCGACCAGTTCGGCCTCGTCCTGTGCGGTCGGGGTGGTGAGCCACACCGGTGCATGTCGCGCCCAGAGGAAGCGCATGCGGTGGGTGACCAGCTCCGTGAGGGTGAGGACCGCGACGGGTTCCCCCGAGCGGCGCACCAGGCAGTGCCCCCAGGTCCTGCGGTCCGGGTCCATGGCGTCCACCGCCGCCCACGCGGCGGTCTGCTCGATCGGTGGATCGATCCCGGCTGCGGCCAGCGTCTGCTCCACCGTCGCCGCGTCCACGAATTCGACATCCAAGGGATCGAGTCCCATGACGATCCTCCCCGTCCTCGTCCGCCCTGCCGGTCCCGCAGGGCCACTCCCCTGAGGGTAACGTCCCGGGGCGCGCCCCACCGGTGTGGACCGTGGCCCGTCGCGTGTGCGAACCCGTGCCCGGCAACGCACGCAAGTGGCCCCGGGGGCGGGAACTCGCCGCACACCGGCGTGGTCGGAGGGTGGAGGGGGTGGGCGAACGTAGTGTGGGTCACGTGACCGACCACGCAGTCCCCGAGGACTTCGTCACAGCCCTCCTCAGCCTGCGCGACGCCGCACGCACCCCGGCGGTCCTCCTGGAGGAGGTCCCCCCGCCCGAGCGGCTCGCGCCGTGGACGGCTGCGCTCGCGATGCGCACCACACGTGAGGAGCACGGCCAGCCCCTCGCCTCCGGGCGCCTGGTGGTCCTCCACGACCCCGAGGAACAGATCGGGTGGAACGGTCAGTTCCGGCTGGTGGCCCAGCTGAGATCGCAGATCGATCCCGAGATGGGCAACGACCCACTCCTGGGCGAGGCCGTGTGGAACTGGGCGCACGACTGCCTGGACGAGGCGGGGGCCGGATACCATGACATGACCGGGACGGTCACCCGTGAGCTCTCCGAGGCCTTCGGCGGACTGGAGCTGCGCGGCTCGACACTCCATGTGGAGCTTCGGGCCTCGTGGACGCCAGTGACGCCCGACCTCGGGGCCCACCTGGTCGCCTGGTCAGACCTGCTGTGCCGCACGGCCGGCATCATCCCCCAGCGCTACCTCGAAGAGGCCTGATACATGCTCATCGACAATCGCGACGGTCTCCCCCGTGGCGACTCGGACTCCCCTGTGCTCGTGACCGGCCCCAGGGGAGGGATCCCAGCGGTCATCGACACCCCGGAGGCGCTGTCGGAGGCGGCCCGCGCCCTGACGACGGGCACGCAACCCGTGGCATTGGACGTGGAACGCGCCCAGGGGTTCCGCTACGGGACCGAGCCCTGGCTGGTGCAGGTCCGTCGCGAGGACGTGGGCACCTTCCTCATCGACACCCATGCGCTGCCGGACCTGTCGGTCCTCACCCCGGGGGTGGACCAGGTCTGGCTGCTGCACGACGCCGAGCAGGACCTCCCCAACCTCTCCCAGGTGGGGCTCACTCCCCCCTCCCTCTTCGACACCGAGGTCGCCGCCAAACTCGTGGGCATGGACCACTTCGGTCTCGCCGCCGTGTGCGAGCAGGTCCTGGGTCTGGCCCTGGTCAAGGACCACCAGGCCTCCGACTGGTCCGTGCGCCCCTCCCGCCGGACTGGCTGCGCTACGCGGCGCTCGACGTCGAGCTCCTCACCGAGCTCTACCGGCGTCTGTCCCACACGCTCCACGACCTCGACCGCTGGGAGTGGGCGCTGCAGGAGTTCGACCACGTGATGGGGATGCCGCCGACGACACCCAAGCCGGACCGGTGGCGTTCCCTGCCCGGAGCCGGGAAGATCACGAGTCGGCGCAGCCTCGCAGTGCTGCGCGAGCTGTGGGAGGCCCGCGAC
>NZ_CCXH01000146.1 GCF_000820725.1 Actinomyces polynesiensis
AGATCGACCTCTCCCCCGGTCGTCTGGTGCGCAACGCCGCCCTCGTGCGGGCCGCCCAACAGCCTCCGCGCAACAGGCGGGCCCTGCTCGCGATCGGCGAGTTCCGCTCCCCCGTCGCCCGGCAGTTCACGGACACCTGGCTGCGGGCCATCCACCGGGCGGTGACGGCGGAGGACTCCGAGCTGCCACCACGCCGCATGCCGTTCGTGCCGGGGACCGTGCCCGAGGCACGCCACTGGGCACACCTGGACCCTGAGGCCTTCCTCCGGCTCAAGGCCGTGAGAGTGGTGGCCGCAGAGATCGGCGAGGGGCTGGGGCTGTCCTCGGAGGTCGTCCTGGAGCCGCGGGACCAGCGATTCCTGGCGTGGGCGCCCCTCGATCCCGCCATGTCCGTGCAGGACGCGGTGGCGGAGCGTCTGGAGGAGTCGGACGCGCGCCCCTGGCAGCGAGCCCTCGTCTCCGAGCAGGCGGCCGAGGCGCTCGCCTCGCCGGCGGCCTACCTGGAGGCGCACGCGGACTGAGCCCGGGGCCGCCGCCCCGGCCGCGAGGTCCTCCCGCTGCCCGGTCCTCCCGTGTCCTGCGGCGCACCCCGAGCCATCCACAACGCTTCCCGGGGTCTGGCGCGCAGCGGGACTTCCGGTTAGCGTGTGTGGCATGACTCACAGCTCCACGGCGACGCTGCGAGCCCGGGCCGGGTTCGCGGTCCTCGCCGTGGGCGCCGTGGCGCTGGTCGGTTGCACGACGGGGAATGGCACGCCCGCCGGCACCGTCCAGTCCGGGGCGACTGCAGCGGGCGCCACGGGCGGGCCCTCCTCCGCGGAGTCCATGTCAGGTGGCTACCGGGTCGGAGCAGACGGGAAACTCCTCAAGCCCGATGACGGCCCGGTTCCGGTCCCTCCCTCGACGCCCGCCTCCATCGGGGAGGACACGCCTGAGGCCGCCGAGGAGTTCGCCCGATACTTCGTGGCGGTGGCGGAGTACGCGTGGAACAGCGGGGACACCACCGAGCTCCGGGCGATCAGCACGAGTGACTGCGAGATGTGCACGACAATGGCCGATGCGGTCGACGGTGTGGCGAGGGCCGGCGGCTGGACACAGGGTATGCGCTACGAGATCACTGAGGTCGAGCCCCCCATCGAACACCCGAATGCTGAAGGAACACACGTCTTCGTTGTGCATGTCACGACCCAAGCTGAGAGAACGTATGACGGCTCCCGAGTTGGTTCGATCACTCCTGACACAGAGCTGATCGAGGTCCACACTTGCCGAACTGGCTCGGCATGGTCCATCTGTGGAGGGACGGGTGCAGATGATCCTGAGACTTGAGTCCTCTGTCAAGCATCGAGACCCAATGCGGCTCGTGCACACCGCACTAATGCTTGGCGCCTTCCTGCTGGGCGGTGCAAGCGAGCCCACGGAGGATAATCAGAAATGGAAAGTTTCTGGCGTCGGCCATGACTCCGTCGTCATCGAAGCCGGCACCGGCTCCCGCTACGTCGTCCCCGGGGTCCCCGAGTCGGCACTGATCTCCTGGACCCCCGGCCAGCCCGCACGGTGGGTGACACCTCCGCCCCCCTCCGTTCCCGTCGGCTGCACGGGCCAGCTCCTGTCGGGCCAGTGGGTCGACGATGCCTGTCCGCTCCTCGGCCTGCCCACCGCGGACTCCGAGGACGACCCCGAGGCCCCCGCCTTCGTCCCACCCTCGACGATCGACATCATCTACCAGGCACTCGCCTCGACGACGGTGCCCGGCGCGGGCCTGGTGGTCCAGCCCGAGGGCACCTCCTACACGGGCATCCCCGCCCTCGTGCACGCCTCCCGGACCACCCACCAGATTCCCGTCACGGTCCTGGGCCGGCAGACGTCGATCTCCCTGAGCGCCCGCACCTACTCCTTCGACTTCGGGGACGGCACCGCCCCACTGGTCACCACCAGCCCCGGCGCTCCCTACCCCGACCGGACGAACCAGCACACCTACACCTCACCCGCTGCCGCCCGCTCCGTCGAGCTGGTGACCACCTGGACCGCAGTGGCGACCAACCCATTCACCGGTGAGACCCAGAGCGTCGAGGGGGTCCTCCAGACCCGCGAGGCCTCGGTGCCCTTCGAGGTCCGCAAGTCGCACACCGTCCTCACTGACACCGCCGAGGAACGACTGGGCCACTGAAACGCCCCCGGCCCCCGCCCCTGAACGAACCGCGCCGCGAGCCCGGCACCCGCCGCCCCACGCACCCGCGCGCAGCAGGGACGGCCCACCATCGCGAGCGAAGGCCCCCGTCTCAGGCGCACCCCTCCCCCGCTCCCTCCGGCGCCGGATCAGCCACCCGCGCAACAGGCGCACGCAGCGCCCCGCTCCGCCCGGACGGCAGCGACAGGCCCCGCAACCGACCGGCCAGCCCCTGGGCGAGGGCGATCCCGACGAAGGTCACCACCATCCCGATCGGTTCGTTCCAGGTGAGGTGCTCGGACAGGACCACCATCCCCAGCACCACCCCCACGATGGGCGTCACGTAGGTGACCATGGACGCCCGGACCGGGCCCCAGGTCTCGATGGTCCTCATGTTCCACACGTAGGCGAGCCCCGTCCCGAACACCCCGAGCAGAACCAGTGACACGACGATCGGGAGACTCAGCGAGACGCGGTGGGTCCACGCTCCGGTCAGTGGGGAGAGGAGCAGCATCACCACGAACGCGGACACGATCTGCGTGGTCGTGACGGCGAGCGAGCCGTGTCCCGCGGGCCTGACGAACCTGCGGATGTAGGTGAAGGCGATGGCGTAGCAGGTGGTGGCCGCCAGGCAGGCCAGGTAGGCGGGAGCCTGCATCGCGAAGTCGGCGGAACCGCCGAACAGGCGCCAGGGAGCTGCGACCAGGACGATACCGCCGGCCCCGATGACGACGCCCGTCACCCGGTCCGCCCCGAGCCGCTCAGCGGGCAGCACGAGGGCGGTGATCAGCAGCGTCATCAGGGGTGTCGTGGCGTTGAAGATCGCCGAGATCCCCGACGGCAGGTACTGCCCCGCCCAGGCGAAGAGGAGGAGGGGCAGCCCGGCCCAGAAGAAGCCCGCGACCACCAGGTGCCCGATCAGGCGCACATCCCTGATGTGCGGCGTGCGGGTGACAGCGGCGACGGTGACGAGTGCGAGCGCCCCGAGCCCCAGCCGCGCGAGGACGACCTGTGCGGGGTCCATGCCCCCCAGCGCGATCTTGATGAACAGGAAGCTGGCACCCCACACCAGTCCCGACAAGGAGAAGAGCACCCAGGTGGGTGTGCGGTCCAGCATGGCGGTTCCTCCTGTGTCGTGGTGTCCTCGGCACTCTTCTTGGGGCCGGCCGCACATGAATCAAACAAATCTGGTTCATCTGAACATGAAGGATGCTCATGTCCGTCACGCTCGCGCAACTGCGTTCCCTCGTCGCCGTCGTCGACGAGGACGGCTTCGCCCAGGCCGCTGCACGCCAGGGGCTCACCCAGTCCGCCGTCTCCCACGCCGTCGCCACCCTGGAGCAGGAGCTCGGCGGGCCCCTGGTCAGCAGGCGTCCGACGATCTCCGTCACTGCCCTGGGTTCGCGCGTCCTGCCCCACGCCCGTGCCGCGATCGCCTCAGCCGACGGGGTCAGCGCCGCCGCGGCGGAGTTCCACGGACGCACCACGGGCCTGGTCCGGCTGGCGGCCGCCGCCACCGTCTCCTTCGGGCTGCTCCCCACGCTGCTGGCCACGTGGAGGAGGGACCATCCGGGCATCGACGTCCAACTCTTCGAGGGCGACGACGACGAGCTCCCCCTGTGGCTGGAGAAGGGGATCGTGGATGCGGCGGTGCTCATCAACCCGGACCGGGTGCACCCGGACGCCGTGGAGGTCGCCCACGACGACTACCGGGCGACCCTGCGCGCCGACCACCCCCTGGCGGGCGAGGGGATGCTGGCCGCCGAGGAACTCGTCGACGACCCGGTCCTGGTGTCGGCGGGCGGGTGCGCCGCGAACGTCCTGGACATCTTCCGCTCCGTCGACCCGGACTTCCGCCCCGTCCAGGAGGTACGTGACATCGGGGCACTGCTCGGCATGGTCGCCGCCGACGTGGGCATCACCGTCTTCCCCTCCATCGGGCAGGGGATGCTCCCCCGCGAGCTCGTGATGGTGCCCATCACCCCGACGAGGACGCGCTCCCTGGTGTTCACCGGCCCGCTCTCGCGCCCCTGGTCGCCGCTCGTGACAGCCCTGCGGTCGAGCCTGGGACCCGCGGCCAACTGAACGGGGTCGCAGCCACCTCACCGGAAGTCCCGCGAGCGCACCGACACCGGCAGGCGGATCTCCTCCAGGCGGTGGGCGACGACGTTGACCACTCCGTCCCCCCGCTCCAGGCGACCACGCACCAGGAGGGCCTGGGCGGTCAGGGCCACCCGGCGGTGACGCGCCCACAGCCCCTTCGAGCAGGTGACATTGGCCAGACCCGTCTCGTCCTCGAGGGAGAGGAAGGTGAGGCCGCGCGCCGTGTGGGGACGCTGGCGGTGGGTGACGACACCGGCGATCGAGACCACCTCACCGGACTCGTGGGCGCCCAGGTCCCGCGCGGAGAGAACCCCCCGGTCCCGCAGCTGCCCACGGACCAGTTCGAAGGGGTGGCACCCGGTGGTGAGGCCGGTGGACCGGTAGTCCTCGGTGAGGACCTCGAGGGTGTCCATCGCCCTCAGCGCCGGGGCCTCGGCCCCGACCTCGGTCCCCGGGAGGTAGGGCTGGTACCAGTCGCCCTGACCGACACGGCCCGCCGCCCACATCGTCTCCCGTCGCGTGACGCCGAGGCCCTCCGTGGCCCCTGCCCGTCCCAGCACCTCGACCTCGTGGACCGACAGGTGGGCGCGACGCGCCAGGTCCGGCAGGTCCCGGAAGGGACCGTCCTGTTCGCGGGCCGCGACGATCCGCTCCGCCGCAGCACCGAGCCCGCGCACCGACTCCAACCCGAGCCGGACCATGAGCCCCGGGTGGTGGGTCAGTCCCACGTCCCCGACGGGCAAGTCGCGTTCGGGTTCCCCCAGGTCCCACTCCTCCGTGGGACGTCCGTCGTGCGGCGGTTCCTCCCCCGTTCCCCGCACAGACGAGGGCGACCCCTGTCCGTCCGGTGCCCCGCCCTCCACCCGGGGACGCACGCATGCCCCGACCCCGGAGTCCTGGACATCGGGCCCACCCACCGCCACACCGTGGCGACGCGCGTCCTGGACCAGCGTGGCCGGGGAGTAGAAACCCATCGGTTGGGAGGCCAGCAGGGCCGCGTAGAAGTGCTCGGGGTGGTGGACCTTGAGCCACGCCGAGGCGTAGACGATGTGCGCGAAGGAGAAGGCGTGGGACTCGGGGAAGCCGAAGTCGGCGAAGCCCCGCAGGTGCTCGTAGATGCGGGCGGCGACGTCATCGGAGATCCCGTGGGCGGCCATCCCCTCGAAGAGGGCGGGACGCAGCTCCTCCATGCGCTCGGGGGAACGCTTGGACCCCATGGCCGTGCGCAGCTTGTCGGCCTGGTCGGGGGCGAAACCTGCGGCGTCCACCGCGATCTGCATGAGCTGCTCCTGGAAGAGGGGCACCCCCAGGGTCTTCTCCAGGGCGGGTCGGAGCAGGTCGTGGAGGAACGTGACCTCCTCCCGTCCCCGACGCCTGCGCAGGTAGGGGTTGACGGCGTGGCCCTGGATGGGGCCGGGCCTGATCAGGGCCACCTCGACGACGATGTCGTAGAACCTGCGTGGTCGCAGGCGTGGCAGCGTGTTCATCTGGGCGCGTGACTCCACCTGGAACACCCCCACCGTGTCGGCGGCGCACAGCAGGTCGTAGACACGGGGGTCCTCCTCGGGCAGGTTGTGCAGGCCGGGGGGACGTCCGTCGCGTCCGAGCACCCCCTCCCCACTGAGCCAGTCGAAGGCGTGGCGCAGCGCGGTGAGCATGCCCAGACCCAGCAGGTCGAACTTCACGAGGCCGGCGTCGGCGCAGTCCTCCTTGTCCCACTGCAGGACGGAGCGGTCCTCCTTGGCGGCCCACACCACCGGGCAGACCTCGCTGACGGGGGTGTCGGTGAGCACCATGCCCCCGGGGTGGATGCCCATGTGACGGGGCAGCTTCTGCAGGGCCACGGCGATGTCGCGCACGTCCTGGGGCACACCGTCCCCGCCCTCGTCCCCGCTCCCGGCGACGCCCCCGCGGCTGCCGCCCCTGTGGCGGGGGGTGGCGGTGGACCAGGCCTTGGCGACACCGGGGGCATGACCCAGGGCGCGTGCGGCGTCGCGGATGGCGGAACGCGGCCGGTAGCTGATGACATTGGCGACCTGCGCGGCGCGATCGCGCCCGTAGCGGGCGTAGACGTGCTGGATGACCTCCTCGCGTCGCCCCGCCTCGATGTCCAGGTCGATGTCGGGGGGACCGGAGCGCCCCGGTGAGAGGAAACGTTCGAAGAGCAGGCGGTGGCGCACGGCGTCCACGGCGGTGATCCCCAGTGAGAAGCACACCGCCGAGTTCGCCGCGGAGCCGCGGCCCTGGCAGAGGATCCCCCGGGAGGCCGCGAAGTCGACGATCTCCTTGACGATGAGGAAGTAGCCGGGGAACCGCAGACGCTCGATGAGTTCGAGCTCGTGGTCGATGACCCCCCAGGCGTGGGGGTCCTCCTCGCGCGTCCCGTACCGCTGCTCGGCGCCACGCCGGGTCAGCTCCCGCAGCCAGGTGGCCTCCGTGTGGCCGTCGGGGACCTCGGCGCCGGGCAGGTGCGGGGCGACCAGACGCAGGTCGAAGGCGGCGTCGCGGGCGATGCCGGCGGCGGCGGTGACGGCGTCGGGGTGGGCGTGGTGCAGGGCGAGCATCTCCGCAGGGGAACGCAGGAAGGAGCGCAGGGCGGGCAGGTGGGGCTCCGCCTCGAGGAGGGAGCCCCCCAGGCGCGTGGCCGC
>NZ_CCXH01000147.1 GCF_000820725.1 Actinomyces polynesiensis
GTTGGCTACGTCTAGACCGACCGCCCCCGAGGCGCGTCGCCGCGACGGCGTCCGCCNCGGNGTGGGAGGGCGGGGTGCNAGCGCGCGGCGGTGGTCGCCACGNGGGGAGCCCCCGCGCGCTGGGCCAGGTCCGCCAGGGCATCGGCGAGGGCGGGCGGATCGCCCGGTGACAGTGCGGCCTCCACGGCGACCCTCCCGCGCCCGAAGTGGTCGGTGAGGCGTGCCAGCACCTCGCGTGCCGCGGCCTGCCCGTGGGCGGACAGTGCCCGGCGCAGTGGCCCCCGCCGTGTGCCGGTGAGGACCAGCCAGTCCTCGTGCCCCCCGGCCCCGAGGGCGTCGAGCAGGTGGGCCGCGTCGCGACGCCCCGGACGCGCCAGGGTGTGGGCGCTCATGGCCCGGCACAGGTCTCGGTACCCCTCCGGTGAGGTGGCGAGGACGGGGAGGCGGATCCCGGGGTCGTCGGCGCCGGGGACCAGTCCCCACCCGGGGGCTCCGGGGTCGCCGAACTGTCCGCGCGCCAGGGTCAACTCCGTGCCGAAGACCGTGGGCATGCCGCTGCGGCGGCCGGCGGTGGCCGTCTGGATCGCGGAGTACATGCCGTCGACGTCCAGGACCGCGAGCGCCTCCAGGCCCAGGGCACATGCCTGCTCGACCAGCGCGGCGGGCTGGTCCGCCCCGTCGAGGAAGGTGAAGGCGGAGTGCGCGTGCAGCTCCGCGTAGGTGGCCGGGTCACTGGACATGACACCAGTCTATCGAACACCTGTTCGATCTCGTGCACCCGCAGCCAGCACCAGCCCCGCCGTCGCCACCACGCTCGCCACCACGCTCGTCGTGGGGGACTCCCGTCGCCGGGGCATGCCCCGAGCAGGCAGCGGGCGCTGCCTCAGGGACCGATCACTCCCGGATCCCGTCCTCCTCGACGTGGCGGAGGATGTCTCCCGGAGCGCAGTCCAGCTCGCGGCAGAGCGCGTCCAACGTGGAGAAGCGCACCGCCTTCGCACGACCGTTCTTGAGGACCGAGAGATTCGCCGGCGTGATGCCGACCCGCTCGGCGAGCTCGGACACACCGATCCTGCGCCTGGCCATCACCACGTCCAGGTCCACGACGATCGCCATCAGATCACCTGGTCGAGTTCGGCGCGGAACGAGGTCGCCTGCACCAGGAGACCACGCATGACGACGAGGACCAGGGTCAGCCCCAGGCACAGCAGCGCCACGACCAGTACCCCCAGTCCCAGCAGGGGTGGCCCCGGGATCCAGAACTCCGCGGCCACGCACGCCACACCCGCCACCGCCGAGGCCGTGCTCATCGCGGTCACCCAGCGCAACGAGGCGGGATCGAAGATCCGCCCCTCCGAGACGCGTGTCAGCAGCTGCCACAGGCACGCCAGCACGACGATCCCACCCAGCAGTGCCACCTCACCCAGCACCAGCAGGGGCAGGCGCAGGTGGGCGAGCTCCGGCAGGTCACGGACCATCTCGCCCGAGAGCCACGGCAGTCCCCAGAACAGTGCCCCCAGCATCCCGACGAGCACCGACACCACCAGGACCTTCAGGACGATGACAACCCCACGACGCATGATGACCTCCCCCACCGGCGACGGGCACTCGTACGACCCATCGATCAACGATATGATCGTATCGTTTTTCGATATCCCTCGCAAGGCCCGCGCCTCGAACGGTGGACTTCTCACCGAGAAGTAGGCCTGTACCCCTTCCGTTCGGTGAGAAACCCACCGCTCGACGAACGTCTCCCCCCCCCCACACACTTCGCTGCGGGTCGGAGGAGCACCCCCGTGCGGGCCCGTCACCTCCCCGACGCGTCCAACAGCTCGCGTTCCTCGTCGTCCGTCAACCCGGCACCGCGCCCGGGGACCACACCGTGGTCGAGGTCCCAGCGCAGGGAGTCGGCAAGGGTCTCGGACAACGGGCGCGTCCTCAGGCCCTCCGTCCGTGCCCGCGCACCCGATCGCGTGTTCATCCCGTACCAGGCGGGGTCCGCCAGCCACAACGGCAACGACCGGGGGCCCGCCCATTCGGCGACCCCGTGTCGGACCAGCCAGTCCTGGGGCGCTGGCACGACGGTGGCGTCGTGTCCCGAGAGCCGGCGAGCGGTGTCGATGTGCTCGGGGAAGGGCACCGGGTCCCCCACGGCATTGAAGACGCCGTGTGCCCCCCGCCCGACCGCGTGGATGATCCACCCGGCGAGGTCGCGCACGTCGATGAGCGACGTCGGGAGTTCCGGCGCGTCCGGGACGAGCACACGGCGCCCGGGGTTCGAGGGCCTCGCGAACCGCAGACCCCAGTAGCCCGTGCGACCGCTCGGATCTCCGGGCCCACCGATCAGTCCCGGACGGATGACCATGGTCCGGCGCGGACCGAAGCCGGCGAGCACCGCCTGCTCGCAGGCGACCTTGGCGGACCCGTGGTCCTCCGGGGAGGACATCCTCCCGGCGTGGAGCGGGGCGAGCAGCGGCGCCGTCTCGTCGGCGCCCGCCTCCTCCTGGGAGGCGTAGACCTGACGCTGGAGACGAACACGTACCGGTCGGCCACCGGTGCCAGGTCGTGCACGGCGCGCCGGACATGCCACGGCTGCCGGGCCACGTCGATGACGGCGTCCCAGCGCGAGGCGGTCACCGCGGCAAGGGCACCGGGGTCGTCGCGGTCGGCCTGCACGAGTGCCGCACCCGCGGGCACGGCATCACCGCGGGCGACGCACCGACCTCGTGACCGGCACGGAGGGCGACCCCCGCCAGGGTGTGCCCCAGCCACGCCGTGCCGCCCAGGACGAGGACCCTCATCAGGACTCGAGCAGCGACCGCAGGTCGTCGGCAGTGATCCTGCCGGACCCGGCCCCGCCCCCGTCCACGACTGCGGAGACCAGTTGGCGCTTGCGGTCCTGGAGGGCCAACACCTTCTGCTCGATGGTGTCCTCGGCCACCAGGCGGTAGACGTTGACCTTCTTCGACTGCCCGATGCGGTGGGCACGGTCCACGGCCTGGGCCTCCGCGGCGGGGTTCCACCACGGGTCCATGACGTAGACGTAGTCGGCCTCCGTCAGGGTCAGCCCGGTCCCGCCGGCCTTCAGGGAGATCAGGAACACGCGGGCGCGCCCCGAGCGGAACTCCTCGATGGCCCCCTCACGGTCCCTCGTGGCCCCGTCCAGGTAGGCGATCCTCATCCCGCGCCGCTCCAGGACACCCCGGATGCGGGCGAGGAAGGAGGTGAACTGGCTGAAGACCAGCACCTGGTGTCCGGCGGGGACGACCTGGTCGAGCTGGTCGGCGAGGAACTCCACCTTCGCCGATCCCACGGAGGAGTAGGCCGGGTCCACCAGGGCCGGGTCCAGGGCCAGCTGGCGCAGTCGCGTGATCGAGGCGAGCACGACCATCCGGTTGGCCTGGAGGTCGTCGAGGAGTCCGAGCAGGCGGGTGCGCTCGCGGGTGAGGTACTGGTCGTAGATGCGGCGGTGCTCCTCACCGAGTGCCACCTCGATGACCGACTCGGTCTTGTCGGGAAGTTCGGGGGCCACCTGTTCCTTCGTGCGCCGCAGGACGAAGGGTGCGGTGAGGCGCCGCAACCGGCCCAGCGCCTCGGCGTCCCCGCGGGCCTCGATCGGACGTCGCACCCGGTCGTTGAAGACCTTCCAGCCGGGCAGGAGCCCGGGGTCGGTGACCTGGAGGATGGACCACAGGTCGCTGACGGAGTTCTCCACCGGGGTGCCGGTGACGGCCACCCGCCATCCCGCGTCGAGCCCCATGAGCGCGGCGTGGATGGCGGTGCGGGGGTTCTTGATGGCCTGCGCCTCGTCCACGACGAGCCCGGAGAGG
>NZ_CCXH01000148.1 GCF_000820725.1 Actinomyces polynesiensis
CCTGCGCCTCGTCCACGACGAGCCCGGAGAGGTGGATCCCCGCCCACTCCGCCGGCTCCATGCGCACGATGGTGTAGGAGGTGACGATGAGGTCGACCCCCGACGCCAGGTCTGAGAGGCTCTCCCCACGTCGGCGCGACGTGGAGTCGACGACCTCGACGCGCAGGTCGGGGAAGAACCGCCGGGCCTCCCCCGCCCAGGTGCCCAGCACACTCGTCGGCGCCACGACGAGCACCGGTGCACCCGTCGCGTCGGGGACGTCGCGCAGTGCGCGCACCGCGGAGAGCACCTGGATCGTCTTGCCCAGGCCCATGTCGTCGGCGAGGATCCCGCCCAGCCCGAGCCCCGCCAGGGCGGTGAGCCACCGGTGCCCCTGCTCCTGGTAGGGACGCAGTCTCACCGTCGACGAGGGCGGGACGGGCAGCCCCTCGAGCTCCCCGTGCCCGACGATCGCCGAGATGCGCCGGGTCCACTCCCGGGACGCCTCGACGTGGTCGGAGACCTCTTCCAGCTCCTCCCAGAGCCCCGCCTGGAGCACCGACAGCCGCGTGACGCCGTCCTCGCGGTCACCGAGCATCTCCGCGTCGGCGAGCAGCCCGCGCAGGCGCTCCAGACGTTCGCCGTCCAGGGCGACCCACACCCCGTCCACGAGCATGTGGTCGTCGCCCGCGGCGAGGGCGGCCAGCAGGTCGCGCAGCTCCACCTCCCGGCCGTTGACGAGGACGCGGGCACGGAGGTCGAACCAGACGGTCGACCCCTCCGAGCCGATCAAGGTGTCGATGACCATCCCCTCGGCGTCCACGCGCACCGCCGCCACGTCCTCGGAGACGTCCCACTCGAGACCGTCGGGGGTGAGGACGGCGACGACCCGGTCGAGGAACTCCGGGGCGCGCCAGGCGGGCAGGCGCAGCGTCTGGAGCGTGGGGTGCCAGAGCTCCGAGGGCAGCCGGAGCGCAGCGGCGGCGGCCTCGACGGCCCGCTTGAGGTCCTGGGCCGCGGGATCGGCACCGGCCTGTTCCAGGGGAAGGCGCGAGGTGGCCCCGGCGATGGTGTACTCGACCCACCAGCGCACGACCACCGCGGCGCCGCCCTCCAACCTGACCGTGGCGACGATGACGGGGGCGGAGACGACGTCGGGCGTGTAGGAGCCGTCCGTCGAGACCACACCCACACTGCGGTCCAGACGTGGCAGCCACCGGGTCTGGAACTCCGCGAGGTCCTCCGCCGGGACGGTGAGTCCGCCCGACGGGAGGTGGTCGAGGAGGTCCTCCCCACCGCGCAGCTCGGCGATGCGGGTCCCGCCCTCGAGCAGGAGGAGTCGGGTGGGCACGTCGATGCGCGGCGAGGTCACGGTGGCCGTCCCGTCGGTGGCGGCGACCCCCACGGAGAGCCCGTCCCCGGTGCGACGCGCGTCGACGGCGAGTGTCCAGGGGCGGGAGTCGAGGGCGAGGGGCACCAGCGGGTCGATGCCCGCGAAGAGGGAGATCCCCGCACGGTCGAGACGGCGCAACCACGGGCCGGCACGGTCGCCGAGGGCGTCGAGGCTGACCTCGTTGGGGGACCTCCACTGGGGCCCCTCGCGGGACAGGCGGTACCCCTCGCGCAGCAGCGACAGGTGGGTGGGGTTGAGTTCCTCGGTGACGGAGGCCCACTGGGGATTGGTGACGTCGAGCCAGGAGGCCCGTTTGGTCACCCAGCGGGCGTGGGTCCCCGGACGCAGCGGACTCATCCACAGGGGGGAGGAGGGGTCGTGCGTGTCGACGAGGAGGGCCATCGCCTCGCCACCCATCCCGGTCTCCCCGACGATCCCGGACAGGGCGGTGCGCCACTGCCCCTCCTGGGGGGCGGCCCTCCTCAGTTCGTCACGCAGCTGGAGCAGGGTCGCCACGCAGTGACGGCAGTCCCGGCCCACCGTGCACGCGCAGGTGAGGTCCAGACGGCCCTCGACGGCCTCGATCCAGGTGCGGTAGGTGACACCGGAGCCCCGCACCCGTCCCACGGCCCGCAGGCTCCCCTCGGTGCTGACCTCGAGGACACGACCGGAGCGGAAGTAGGTCAGGCCCTTGCCCCAGGTGGCCGGGCCCACCATCGCCATGATGTCGTCATCGCTGAGGTGAACGACGAGACCGCTGAGTGTCTGGGGACTGGCCATCCCTTCAGTCTAGGCGTCCTCCCCGCCGAGTGCCCCGCCCGACTCCTGCAGGTAGCAGGCCCCACACAGGGACTCGTACTCCGAGTCGACGCCGTCGATGGCCACCTGTGCGCCGTCGAAGACGAAACGTCCCCCCACCCGCCGCGCGTTGAAGACCGCCTTGCGTCCGCAGCGGCAGATCGTCTTGAGTTCCTCGAGGGAGTGGGCGATCTCCAGGAGTCTCCGGGCACCCGGGAAGGCCTCGGTGCGGAAGTCCGTGCGGATCCCGTAGGCCAGGACGGGGACGTCCCCCAGGACGGCCAGACGGAGGAAGTCGTCGACCTGGCGGGGTGTGAGGAATTGCGCTTCGTCGATGAGCACGGCGGCGACCCTGCGGGGCT
The DNA here is from genome assembly GCF_000820725.1 of Actinomyces polynesiensis. GTDB lineage: Bacteria > Actinomycetota > Actinomycetes > Actinomycetales > Actinomycetaceae > Pauljensenia > Pauljensenia polynesiensis. Next base: position 2,533 of record NZ_CCXH01000148.1, read on the forward strand.
CCCCGTCCGGCCCCGGGTGCGGGTCCTCCCGTGCGGTGCGCTCGAAGACCGCCGGGACCTCGTCGTCGGGTGCGAGGAGGACGTCGACGGTCCGCGTCATGCCCAGGCGCGAGACGATCTCCGCGTCCCCCTTGGTGTCGATGCGGGGCTTGACGAGGACGACGCGCTGGTCGCGCTCCTCGTAGTTGTAGGCCACCTGCAGCAGGGCGGTGGACTTGCCGGAGTTCATCGCCCCGTACCTGAAGTAGAGCTTGGCCATCGCGGTCCTCCCCGTCTCGTGCCGCCCGGGTGATCCTACAGTCGGCCCGCCGTCCCCATCGGCACCCCGGGCCGGGCACCGCCCGCCCGGCACACCGCTCAGTCGTAGACACCCTCCACGTACCACCGCCCCCCGCGCTGGACGAGCAGGAGCGGGGCGCCGTCCTCGCGTCCCACACGCAGGTAGGCACGGGGGGAACGTTGCGAGCCGGGTCCCTCCCACCACCGGCCGAGCACAGCCCAGGGGCCGGACACGTCCCCGAGTCGCACCACCTCCCCTGCCTCCAGGCCCGCCGGGGGCCGGGTCCCGCCCGCCGGATCGGGGAGGAGGAGGACGGGGTGGGCGTCCAGCTCCCCGCGGGACCCACGTGCACCGGCACCAGGCCCTCCCCTGCCCCCTCCGGGTCCGCCCGACCCGTCGCTCCCCCGCGCACCCCGGACACCCGGCGCACCGGCACCCCACCGGGCGCCACCTGATCCGCGGGGACCGTGGGACCCGGCCGGACCGGCGGCACGTCCTGCGCGCCGGCGGCTCCGGGGTTCCGGTCACGGGCACGCCCCCACAGGTGGACGGGGGGGGGACCTCGAGCACGGTGGCCGGGGCGCTGTCCACGCCGCCCTCCCACTCCCCCTCCAGGGGGGCCAGGGTCCCGACCGGGGTGCCCCACGGTGTCTCACGCACCCGCGAGCGCGGATCATGACCTCCCTGGAGGTGCGGGGAGAGCACGCCGTCCTCACCCAGCAGCGACTGGAGGCGCAGGGCCGAGCGCTCCGCGCGGGCATCACCGTCGGCCCGGCCCCACAGCCTCGGCGAGGGCGGGGTCACGCTGAGGTCCGAGGCCACCAGGCCGACCCGCTCCAGGGCGGAGTCCGGCGCCTGCGCCCCCGGGGCCGCGCTGCCCCGTTCCTGTGTCCAGCCCCGCAGCTGCCAGCGCATCCGGTCGACGACGTCGGCGGGACTGGCGCAGTCCACCCCTCCCCAGGTCCGGTCCCGTCGTTGGCCTGTCTCGGTGGCCATCCACACGGTCAGGGTCGCGGCGGAGGCCCCGAGGCGCCACAGCTCCTCGGCAAGTTCCTCGGCCAGACGCCTCAACCCGATGACGACCTCGTCGACGTCACCGGCCGGGGGGTCGAAGGTGGTGGAGACCTCGATGCTCTCCGTCCGGCGCCGCATGGCGCGTGTGGGGAGGTCGCCCCCCGTGCACAGGGACCACAGGACCTCCCCCGCGTGGCCGAAGCGGGTGAGGAGCGCTCGCCGGCCGAGTCCCACCAGGTCGGAGCAGGTGCGGACCCCCAGTTGCGGGAGCAGGTCCAGGGCGTCGGCGACGAGGTCGCGCAGGGCCGTCGGCAGGACGAGGAGGACGCGGTCCAGGGGGAGGTCGGCCAGCAGTTCCGGTGTGTCGGCGGGCTGGACGACGAGGCCACGGCGGGCGGACTCCAGGGCGGCGAGCATCCCGGAGGCGACACCGACCTGGCACTCCGCACCCGTGCCGGCGACGACGGTCTCGACGAGGTCCCCCGCCAGGGCCTCCTCCGACCCGGCCCAGCGCGCGGGGCCTGTCGCGGGTGCCCACGCCAGGCCCGGTCGCAGGCAGACGACACCGGCGGCGACCTCGTCGAAGGCACGCGCCACGGGTTCGAAGGCCGCGGCCTCGCGCAGTGGGTCGTGGGGAAGGAGGACGAGGTCGGGGCACAGGTACTGCGCCGTCGACTGCGGCATCCCCACCCGCACCCCCGCCCGGCGGGCGGGTGCCGTCGTCACCGTGACCCGCCCACGGTGCACCACGGCGGCCGGCGCCCCGGGCGGGGTGTCGACCACCAGGGAGGTGGTCGGCCAGTCCGGCACCCACAGGACGACGCGGCGGGTCCCCCACCTCCCCTCCGGCACACGGCTCCCCTCCACCACACGGGTCTCCCCCATCACACAGCCTCCTCCCCTGCACGCGGGAGCGGAGGGCGGTGGGGGCGTGAGACCCCGGGCCACGCCCGTGTGCTCAGGACCACCCGCCCGTCACGGCGGACACGTGCGGCCAGACGACGCTGCTGGGGGGCCGGACAGCTCGACGCCGTCGACACAGAGCACGTCGACCCCGTCCAGCAGTGTCGCCACCACATCGGCGGCGAGGGGACCGGGGTCGGGGACGCTGACCACACGGACGAGATCGATGCCCGCCTCCCGCGCGGCGACCCACCCGATGTCGTGCACCCCCACGAAGCCGATCCACCCCTGTCCCGGGAGCACGGCGGCCGCTGCACGCAGCAGGGACCCCGTTCCCGACCCCACCTCCAGGACCCTGCCCACCGTCGTCCCGGACCCCTCGGCACCCGCCAGCGGATCCGGACCCCCGGCACGGG
>NZ_CCXH01000149.1 GCF_000820725.1 Actinomyces polynesiensis
CAGATCTCGGATTGGCATCCGCCTCCGATCGCACGGTGCGACCGTCGTCGCCCCCGTCGGGTCCTCGACCCGGCGGGGGCGACGGACGGGACCCCACACGGCCCGTGCGGATGCCCCCTTCCTGGGGAGGCTGCATGTCCCTCATCGACACCCCCGCACCAGCACGCTCCACGGCACCCGGCCCCGGCGTCCCCACCGACGCGGCGGCACCGTCGGGCCCACGGCCGCTCCCCGTGGCCCTGCTCTCCCCCGCCCCCGCCAGGACCCCGCTGGGCCCCACGCCCACCGCGCCCGCAGTGCCCGCAGCACCCGCGCCGGCACTGCCCGCTCCCCGGGTGGAGGAGACCCCCTCCCAGCAGCGCCCCACCATGACGGTGTCCACCGCGATCCTGCTCCTCACCGTCCTCTCGGCACTGGTGGGCACGGGGATGGACATGTGGACCGGCCACCACGTGCGCTCCTGGATCCCTGCGGGCGCGGGCTACTCGACCTCCTTCGGCCCGGGGTGGGGCGGGTCCCTCAACCGGCTCTCCTACTTCACCGCCCAGTCGAACCTGCTCGTGGCGGCCTCGAGCCTCCTCCTCGTCGTGCGTCCCCGGCCGCGTGGTCGCTTCCTGCCCTTCCTCCAGCTGGTCGCCCTCCTGTGCATCTCGATCACGTGCATCGTCTACGTCGGGGTCCTGGCGGGCCCGAACATCGGGGGGAGCTTCCCGGCCGTGGTCATCGTGTCCACCGTGCTCGAGCACGTGGTCACCCCCCTCCTCGCCTGGGCGGCGTGGCTGCTCGCCGGTCCCGCCACGGTGACGCTCCGGGGTCTCGCCCTGGCCTCCCTGGTGCCGGTGGCCTACTGCGGCCTCACCCTGGTGCGCGGGGCGCTCGTGGACTGGTACCCCTACCCCTTCCTGGACGTCCCGGCCCGGGGGTACGGCTTCGTCCTGGGCGCAGTGGGCTGCGTCGCCGCGCTGGTGCCCGTGGTCGGTCTCACCATGTACGCCTGCCAGAGGTTCCTCCGGTCCCGTCCCGGCGGGGAACCGCTTCCCTGACAGGTGCCTCACACCGTCCCCACCGCGGACCGGTGTGCCGCCCACGCGGTGGGAGGATGGGCGCCGTGCTCCACGTGATCTTCTTCGAACCCCGCATCCCGGGCAACACCGGCGCGGCCATCCGACTGTCCGCCTGCACCGGGTCGATGCTGCACCTGGTCGAGCCACTGGCCTTCGACATGGAGGACGCCAAGCTGCGCCGCGCCGGGCTCGACTACCACGACCTGGCCCACGTCCACGTCCACCCGGACCTGGACAGCGCGCTGGCCGACGTCCCCGGACACGTGTGGGCGTTCACCGGGCACACCGACACCCTCTACACCGACGTGTCCTACGCCGACGGGGACGGACTCCTCTTCGGCCCCGAACCGACGGGGCTGCCCGAGGAGGTCATGTCGGATCCCAGGATCGCCTCACGGGTGCGCATCCACATGCTCCCCGGGGTGCGCTCCCTCAACCTCGCCAACTCCGCCTCCATCGCCCTGTACGAGGCCTGGCGCCAGCTCGGGTTCCCCGCGGGGGTCTGACCCCTCCCGCCGGGCGCGCGGGCAACGGCTCCGGAGGGGACCCGGCACGGATCGGTCCTCAGACCTCCCTGTGCCGACGGCGCGGCTTGTCCACCTGCTCGGCGAGTTCCACGATGCGACGGGGGTTCGACCACCACAGCCACACCAGCCCCACCACGGGGAGCACCAGGGGGATGTACCAGTAGTCCGCCCCGAAGGCGCCCCACGGGGACCGCGGATCACTGAGCTGGGGCAGTCCCACCCCGAGGACGCCGACGAGCACCGGACCGATGGCCTCGACGCACACGCAGGCCCACCCGATCATCCGCATCCTGCGCCCGTTGTGCGTCAGTGCGAGCGCCGCGAGCAGGTAGAGCAGACCCGCGAACAGGGCGACGAGGGCCGGACCGATGGGCCCGGAGGAGTCCAGGTGGACGATGTCGACGACGGCGTTCGTCGTCACCCAGGCCCCGAAGATCCAGAAGGCGGCCATCACCAGGCGCCCCAGGCCGAGTGACGGGCCGCGCGTGTCGACGACCTGGTCCTCCTCCTGCGGGGATGCACCGCCGCCGACGTGCATGGTCATGCACCGACCTCCTTCATGGGTGTGGCCACATCCTAGGTGTTCGACCCCCGTGCGACGGCGTCGGCCACGCGCCCCGGCTGCGACGGGCCCCCTCGACACGCCGGTGTGGGCGGTGCCACCCGTCCCAGGATCCCGGCAGACGCGAAAAAAGGTACCCCGGGTGGGACAATGGGCCCAGCCGGACCGTGACGGTCCGAACACCCGACACGAGGAGTGGAGAACGTGAGCGAGCCCGGATACGACGTCGTCATCCTGGGAGCGGGGTCCGGTGGTTACGCCGCCGCGCTCCGCGCAGCCCAGCTGGACCTGAAGGTAGCCCTCATCGAGGGGGACAAGGTCGGCGGGACCTGCCTGCACCGGGGGTGCATCCCCACCAAGGCCTACCTGCACGCCGCGGAGACCGCCGATGCGGTGCGCGACTCCGAGCACTTCGGGGTGCAGTCCACCTTCCAGGGCATCGACATGCCGCGGGTGAGCGCCTACCGTGACTCGGTCGTCGCCAAGCTCTACAAGGGCCTCCAGGGGCTGCTCTCCTCCCGCAAGGTCGACGTCATCCAGGGCTGGGGCCGACTGGTCTCCGAGGACACGGTCGAGGTTGACGGTCGACGCATCACGGGCCGCCACATCGTCCTGGCGACCGGCTCCTACTCCCGCTCCCTGCCCAACCTCCCCATCGAGGGTCGGGTGATCACCTCCGAGCAGGCCCTCCAGATGGAGTGGATCCCCAACCGGGTGGTCGTGCTGGGCGGCGGGGTCATCGGCCTGGAGTTCGCCTCCGTGTGGAAGTCCTTCGGGGCCGAGGTCACGATCATCGAGGCACTGCCCCACCTGGCCGCCAACGAGGACGAGGCCGTCTCCAAGCAGCTCGAGCGCGCCTTCCGCAAGCGTGGCATCGCCTTCCACACCAACACCCGCTTCGCGGGCGCGACCCAGGACGAGGGCGGGGTGCACGTCTCCACGGAGGACGGCAAGTCCTACGACGCGGACATCCTCCTCGTCGCCGTCGGCCGCGGACCGGTCACCGCCGACCTCGGCTACGAGCAGGTGGGGATCCGCATGGAGCGGGGCTTCGTCCTCACCGACGAGCGCCTCCACACCGGGGTCGCCAACATCCACGCCGTCGGCGACATCGTCCCGGGCCTGCAGCTGGCCCACCGCGGGTTCCTCCAGGGCATCTTCGTGGCCGAGGAGATCGCGGGTCTCTCCCCCGCCCCGATCGTCGAGTCGGGCATCCCGCGTGTGACCTTCACGGACCCCGAGATCGCCTCCGTCGGCCTCACCGAGAAGCAGGCGCGCGAGAAGTACGGCGACGCCGTGCGCACGGTGGAGTACAACCTCGCGGGCAACGGCAAGTCCAACATCCTCAACACCTCGGGCTTCATCAAGCTGATCTCGGTGGAGGACGGTCCGATCGTCGGGTTCCACGGCATCGGCGCCCGCATCGGCGAGCAGGTCGGCGAGGGTGAGCTCATGGTCAACTGGGAGGCCTACCCCGAGGACGTGGCCGCGCTGATCCACGCCCACCCCACCCAGAACGAGGCAGTCGGCGAGGCCGCGATGGCACTGGCCGGCAAGCCCCTGCACGCCCACAACTGACCCGTACCGACAAGGAGAACAACCATGGCAACTGCAGTGAAGATGCCCGCCCTGGGCGAGTCGGTCACGGAGGGAACCGTCACCACCTGGCTGAAGAAGGTCGGCGACACCGTCGAGGCCGACGAGCCCATCGTCGAGGTCTCCACCGACAAGGTCGACTCCGAGGTCCCCTCCCCCGTGGCCGGGACCATCCTGGAGATCCTCGTCGACGAGGACGAGACCGTCGAGGTCGGCACCGAGATCGCCCGCATCGGCGATCCCTCGGAGGCCACCGGAGGGGACTCCTCCGGTGACTCCGACTCGGCGCCCGAGCCCGGACCTGTCGCCGAGGCGACCCCCGACGAGCCCACCGAGCCCACGAGCTCCCCCGCTCCCGAGCCCACCGGGGCCCCCGCCTCCGACGCCTCCGCCACCGAGGTGAAGATGCCGGCACTGGGCGAGTCGGTCACGGAGGGAACCGTCACCACCTGGCTTAAGAAGGTCGGTGACACCGTCGAGGCAGATGAGCCACTGCTCGAGGTCTCCACCGACAAGGTCGACTCCGAGGTCCCCTCCCCCGTGGCCGGGACCGTCCTGGAGATCCTCGTCGACGAGGACGAGACCGTCGAGGTCGGCACCGTGCTGGCGCGCGTCGGCGACGCCGACGCGACCCCCGCCCCCTCCTCGGCCCCCGAACAGCCCGCCGCCCAGGAGACCCCGGCACCCGAGTCCGAGCCGGCCCCCGAGCCCGCTCCCGCTCCGCGGGCACCCGAGCCGGCCCCCCGCGCC
>NZ_CCXH01000150.1 GCF_000820725.1 Actinomyces polynesiensis
CGACGCCCGGCTTCCCGACCCAGGAGTCCCTGGCACCCTGGCGGGTTCCGCGGGGCGCAAGGTCGACGCCGCCGAGGTCGCGGCCGTCGCCGGTGGTTACGTCACCCCGATCGTGCGCAGGCTGGCGCGTGAGCTCGACGTCGACCTCTCGACGGTGACGGGCACGGGGATCGGTGGACGCATCCGCCGCGAGGACGTCCAGGCGGCCGCCGAGGCGGCGAAGGCCGCAGCCGAGGCGGCCCCGAAGGCCCCGGCCCGTCCCGCTGCTCCCCAGCTCGAGGTCTCCCCGCTGCGGGGTACGACGGAGAAGATGACCCGCCTGCGCCAGACCATCGCCCGTCGCATGGTCGAGTCCCTGCAGACGGCCGCCCAGCTGACCACCGTGGTCGAGGTGGACGTCACCCGCATCGCCGCGCTGCGCGCCCGCGCGAAGGGACCCTTCCAGGAGAAGGAGCACACCAAGCTCACGTTCCTGCCCTTCTTCGTCAAGGCGGCGACCGAGGCCCTGCTCTACCACCCGAAGATCAACGCGACGATCGACGGCAAGGAGGTCACGTACTTCGACCACGAGCACGTCGGTATCGCCGTGGACACCCCGCGCGGCCTGCTCGTGCCCGTGATCCGTGACGCCGGGACACTCTCCCTGGCAGACATCGCCCGCTCGATCAACGACCTGGCCGCCCGCACCAGGGACTCGAAGGTCTCCCCCGACGAGCTGAGTGGGTCGACGTTCACCATCACGAACACCGGCTCCGGCGGCGCCCTCTTCGACACCCCGGTGCTCAACATGCCCGAGACGGCGATCCTGGGGATCGGGACGATCGTCAAGCGCCCCGTCGTGGTCAAGGACGCCGACGGCAACGACACCATCGGCATCCGCTCCATGGTCTACCTGGCGCTTTCCTACGACCACCGCCTCGTCGACGGTGGGGACGCCGCCCGGTACCTGATGACCGTCAAGAAGCGCCTCGAGGAAGGCGCCTTCGAGGCCGATCTCGGCCTGTGACCGCATCCGGCTGAAGTGGTGGGCGGGACCTCCGGGTCCCGCCCACCACTGTGTCAGCGGTCGGATCCCCCCTCGTGGACGGGATCCTGCCCGGGCCCCTGCCCGACGGCCGTGACACGCCAGGGCCCGGTCACCATGCGCACCGTGACCGTCCGGCTCGCACCCGGGGGGAGCTCGCGGCACCGACCGAGCGCGCAGCGCCGGTGCGCCATCTGTCGCAGCGTCGTGGTGAATCGGACCTCGGCCCCGGTGCAGGTGACCCGCTCCACGGGACCGACCTCGGTGCCCAGCCCGTCCACCCGGGTCCCGGAGGACTCGAGTGCGGCGAGGACCTCCAGGTCCGCCTGCCGTGCGGCGCCGACCGACACCGCATCCAACGCGCTCCCGTCCCACGACTCCAGGGCGGCGTCGCGGGCGGCGACCAGGGCGGAGAAGGCCTCACCGACCTCCCCCGGTGAGGGACACCCCGCGCGCACCGCATCCTGCGCCGCGTGACCACCCGCCTCCGCGCTGCCGGATCCGGGGAGGTCCTCCTGGCCCTGCGGGTCCACGGTGGGGTCCTGCTGCGCGCGGGGCGCCGCCTCCCCCGGCCCCTCCCCGCCCACCGACACCGCGGTCCCCCCTCCGTGCACCGGCGGACCGGCCTCCCCGACTGCCAGGTGCGCCCGGACCAGGGCGAGGGCGACGAGTCCGGCACATGCGACACAGGCGAGCCCCAGCGCCAGGGGGTTCCGCCGCCGGGCACGGCGGTGGCGCGCCGGGGCGTCGTTGCGGCGCGTCTCCGGGGAGGCACCCACCCGGCGCAGGACCACGCCCGCCA
>NZ_CCXH01000151.1 GCF_000820725.1 Actinomyces polynesiensis
CGCCGGGCACCTGCCTGCCCATCGGCTCCTTCACCAGGGCGCGGTGGGTGGCGCGGGTCCCCGGCCCGCGGGAGCTCGCCGCCGCGTTCTCCTACGAGTCCATGGCCGACGAGCTCGTGTTCGTCCTCGGTCCCGCCCTCGTCGGGATCGCGGCCTCCGTCGCGGCCCCCGCCGCCCCACTCGCACTGGCCGTCTGCCTCGTCGTGGTGGCCGGGATCCCCTTCGCCCTCGCCGCCCCCGGACCGGACACCCGGCCCGGGGCCCCGGACTCCCCGGGCGTCCCCACCCCCGGTGGCAGCCCGGCTCACCCCACCCGGCCGCGCATCGGGACGGTCCTGGCCGCCGTCCTGCCCTCCGTCGTCGTCATGGTCTGCATCGGGTCGCTCTTCGGCACCGTGCAGGCCGGGACCACCGAGCGGGCCGAGCTCCTCGGCTCCCCCGGCAGCGCCGGACTCGTGTACGCGCTGATGGGACTCGGGTCCGGGGTGATGGCCCTCATGGTCGTCCTCGTCCCCGAGCGGATCACCCTGCCCGCACGGGTCGCCGCCGGGGGCCTGGGGATGGGTGTGCTCATCACGGTCGTCTCCCTCCAGTCCTCCCTCGGCACGACTGCGCTGGCGCTCCTGGCGGCGGGGACCTTCGTGGGTCCCACCATGGTCACCGCCTTCTCCCTGGCGGAGCGCCTCGCACCCGAGGGAGGCATCTCCGTGGCCATGACCTCGATGCAGCCCGCCGTCACCGTCGGGGTCTCCCTCGGTTCCTCACTGGGCGGGGTACTGGCTGCCGCACACGGGCCCGAGGGGGCCTTCGCGGTCGGCATGGTGGTCTCCGCCTGCATCTGCCTGTGCGGCACCGCGATGGTGGTCGCTCGAGGACGCCGCAGGCGTTCACCGGAACCCTCGTTCCCCGGGTAGCATGGAGGTCCTATGGCTGAGAACTCGAAGGCACCCCAGGAAAAGAAGAGGCGCTGGTACAACAACCTGGCCGACGCCTACCGCATCACGCAGCGCACCTACCCGTGGATCGGGTGGACCCTCGGCGGGATGGCCGTCGTGGTCATCGCCCTGTCCGTGCTGGTCGCCGTGCTCACCGGGGCGAACATCGTCCTGTGGGTGCTCACGGGCGTGATGCTGGCCGTCCTCCTCGGGATGGTCCTGCTCTCCGTCCTCGTGCGGCGCGCCATGTACGCCCAGATCGACGGCACGGTCGGTTCGGTCTACGCGGTCATCAGCCAGATCAAGCGTGGATGGATCATCTCCGAGCAGCCGGTGGCGGCCACGCGCGAGCAGGACGTGGTCTGGCGCCTCATCGGCCGTCCGGGGGTCGTCTTCATCTCCGAGGGCCCCTCGACCCGCGTGCGACCGCTCCTCGCGGCCGAGCGCAAGCGGGTCAACCGCGTCGCGCAGAACGTGCCCGTCATCCTCATCCAGTGCGGTCACGAGGACGGACAGGTGCCCCTCGCGAAGCTGGAGCGTGCCCTCAAGAAGCAGAAGAACGTGCTGACCAAGGAGGAGGTGCCCGCGATCTCGCAGCGCCTCAACGCGCTCCAGTCCACGGCACTGCCCATCCCGAAGGGGATCGATCCCACGAAGACCCGGCCCAGTCGACGGGCCATGCGCGGCCACTGACGCACGGCCCGACACGACGGACACGACGCCCGCCCCCACCACCCCGGGGGCGGGCGTCCTGCGTCGGATGCTGAGACAGTGTTCCG
>NZ_CCXH01000152.1 GCF_000820725.1 Actinomyces polynesiensis
CACGACGCCCGCCCCCACCACCCCGGGGGCGGGCGTCCTGCGTCGGATGCTGAGACGGTGTTCCGCATATTATGCATTCCAGTGCATACTCTGTGGGTACACCATCCACGCCCCCAGGAGCACTCCATGCGCAGACTCTCCCCCGTCCTCGCCCTGACAACCGTCGCCGCACTCGCACTCGCCGGGTGCAGCGATCCCGACTCCTCCGGCACCCAGTCCACCTCCGGCGCCGACCAGTCCGGTTCCTCCGCCGCCACGGCCGCGCCGGGCATCACCCCCTTCGACACGACCACGCTCTCCGCCGTCCCCGAGGTCGAGGCACTGGTGCCCCAGTCCGTCAAGGACCGCGACGAACTGCGCAACGGCGCCTCCACCGACTACGCACCCGGTGAGTTCCGTGCGGCCGACGGCCAGACCCCGGTGGGGTACGACGTCGACCCGGTCAAGGCCCTCGCGGCCGTCATGGGCCTGGACAAGGGCACCACCATCCACGCGGAGTTCGCCACGATCATCCCCGCGCTCGGCACCAAGTTCGACATCGGGGCCTCCTCGTTCACCATCACGAAGGAACGCCTCGAGCAGGTGAACATGGTCTCCTACGTCGAGGTCGGCTCCGCCTACGCGGTCGCCGCGGGCAACCCCAAGGGCTTCGACCCCACCGACCCCTGCGGCGCGACGATCGGCGTCCAGAACGGCACCTACCAGCAGGACTACGTCCAGACCCTGTCCGAGAAGTGCACCTCGGACGGCAAGGACGCCATCACCGTCATGCCGCTGGACCTCCAGACCGACGTGTCCACCAAGGTCATCGGCGGCCAGTACGACGCCACCCTGGCCGACTCCACGGTCATCGGCTACACCGTGGAGCTGGCGGGCGGCAAGCTCGAGCAGGTCGGGGACGTCATCGAGTCCGCGCCCCAGGGCATCGCCATCGCGAAGGACGACACCGAGCTCGCGGACGCGGTCCAGGCCGGACTCCAGTACCTCATGGACAACGGCTACCTCACCAAGATCCTGGGTGCCTACGGGGCCGAGGACTCGGCCCTCACCACGGCGGAACTCAACCCCTCGGTCAGCGAGTGAGTCCGGAGGGGGTGCCCACTCCGCGGGCATCCCCTCCCCCCGAGGTGCTCGGCCGTAGACTCGGCCGTGACCATTCCTTGACGTGCATCGAACCCTGACACAGGAGTTGTTGACCATGCGCAGGACATTCGCAGGACTCGCCGCCACCGCCGCCGTGGCACTGCTGGTCACCGGTTGCTCGGACCCGGGCAGCAGTGGTGGCTCCACCTCGGGGGACGGCGCCGCCTCCGGTGGGGACGCACAGTCCAGCAGTGACGCCTTCGACGCCTCCACCCTGCAGCCCGTCCCGGAGATCGAGGCATTGGTCCCCGACTCGGTCAAGGAGCGCGACGTCCTGCGCAACGGCACCGACACCTCCTACGCGCCTGCCGAGTTCCTCGGGGACGACGGTCAGACGCCCGTGGGTTACGACATCGACATCGTCGACGCCCTCGCCCGCCTCATGGGCCTCTCCGGCGCGAAGTCACAGACGGCGGAGTTCCCCGCGATCATCCCGGCCCTGGGGACCAAGTACGACGTCGGTGCCTCCTCCTACACGATCACCGACGAGCGGCTCGAGCAGGTCAACATGGTCTCCTACATCACCGTGGGGTCCTCCTACGCCGTGGCCGAGGGCAACCCCAAGGGCTTCGACCCCTCCGACCCCTGCGGCTCCACGCTCGGTGTCCAGAACGGGACGACGCAGTTCGACTACGCCAACGACCTCGCGGCCAAGTGCAAGGCGGACGGAAAGGCCGCGCTCACCGTGATGCCGCTGGACCTCCAGACCGACGTGTCCACCAAGGTCATCGGTGGCCAGTACGACGCCACCCTCGCCGACACGACGGTCATCGGGTGGACGGTCAAGCAGTCCGGCGGCAAGCTCGAGCAGATCGGGGACGACTTCGGGGCGGCCCCGCAGGGCATCGCCGTCGCCAAGTCCGACACCGAGCTCGCCGACGCGGTCCAGGCCGGACTCCAGTACCTCATGGACAACGGCTACCTCACCAAGATCCTGTCGGCCTACGGGGTCGAGGACGTGGCCCTCACCACGGCGGAGCTCAACCCCGCGGCGAGCGAGTGAGGTGACGGCATGGCCCAGCACACCCTCGACGGCGTCGAACTGATCAACGCCCGGCCGGTCCCCCGGCCCGGACGCGTCGCCTCCGCGGTACTGGTGCGATCCTCGTGGCCATGGCGGTCCACGGGCTCATCACGAACCCGAACTACCAGTGGCCGGTGGTGTGGGAGTGGTTGTTCTCCCGCACGATCATCGTGGGCGTCCTCTACACGCTGCTCCTCACCGCGGCAGCCATGGTGCTCGGCACCGTCCTGGCGCTCCTGGCCGCCGTCATGCGCCAGTCACCCAACCCGGTCCTGCGGGGCGTCTCCTGGTTCTACATCTGGTTCTTCCGCGGGACCCCCATCTACACGCAGCTGATCTTCTGGTCCCTGCTGCCCTCGCTCTACCCCCAGCTCAGCCTGGGCATCCCCTTCGGACCGGAGTTCGTCGTCTTCGAGACCAACAGGGTCCTCACGACCCTGTGGATGGCGATCCTCGGCCTGGGCATGAACGAGGGCGCCTACCTGGCCGAGATCATCAGGGCCGGCCTCAACGCCGTCGACCGCGGACAGTGGGAGGCGGCCACCGCCCTGGGCATGAGACGCGGGCTGATCATGCGACGCATCGTGCTGCCCCAGGCCATGAGGGTCATCGTCCCCCCTCTGGGCAACGAGACGATCTCGATGCTCAAGACCACCTCACTGGTCTCCGCCATCCCCTTCACCCTCGAGCTGACCTTCGCGGCCTCCACGAAGGGGCAGAGCCTGTTCGCCCCGATCCCGCTGCTCATCGACGCGGCCATCTGGTACCTGGTCATCACCTCGGTGCTCATGGTCATCCAGAGCCGCATCGAGCGCCACTTCGGACGTGGCTTCGACACGCGTTCCGGTCAGGCCCGCAAGCAGGACCCGTCCTCCCCCGAGGACCCCCCGAAACCCTCCGTCCTGGACCTGGAGGTCACCCCGTGAGCACCCCGACCACGACCACGACGAGCTCGACCACCGCGATGGTCCGGGCGGTGGGCATCCACAAGTTCTTCGGCGACCTGCACGTCCTGCGCGGCATCGACCTCACCGTCATGCCCGGACAGGTGTGCGTGGTGCTGGGCCCCTCGGGCTCGGGGAAGTCCACCCTGCTGAGGTGCATCAACCAGCTGGAGACCATCAGCGCCGGGAGGCTCTACGTCGAGGGGGAGCTGCTCGGCTACCGCGAGGTCACCAAGGGGGACCGGACGGTCCTCCACGAGCTCCCGGACCGCGAGGTCGCCCGCCAGCGGTCCCGCATCGGCATGGTCTTCCAGCGCTTCAACCTCTTCCCGCACATGACGGCGCTGGAGAACGTCATGGAGGCCCCGGTCCACGTCCTGGGCAGGTCGCGTTCCCAGGCGCGTCAACGTGCCGACGAACTGCTGGCGCGCGTCGGGCTCGCCGACCGGGCCGGGCACTACCCCTCCGAGCTCTCCGGAGGCCAGCAGCAGCGCGTGGCCATCGCCCGCGCGCTCGCGATGGACCCGGAGATCATGCTCTTCGACGAGCCGACCTCCGCCCTCGACCCCGAACTGGTCGGGGAGGTCCTCCAGGTGATGAAGGACCTCGCGGCCTCCGGGATGACGATGGTCGTGGTCACCCACGAGGTCGGCTTCGCCCGCGAGGTCGCCGACAACGTCGTCTTCATGGACGACGGGGTCATCGTGGAGATGGGTCTCCCCTCGGAGGTCATCGACCATCCCCGTGAGGAGCGGACCCGCTCCTTCTTCTCGAAGGTCCTCTGAGGGCAGGGCCGTCCGCGGCGGGGCCCGTCCGGGACACCTCCCGGGGATCAGGCCCCGCGCACGGGCTCGAGGACGGACGGCTCGGCCAGGTCCACCGCGGCCGGCACGTCCCACTCCCCGACCGGACGGTCGTTCCAGGTCAGGGCGTGGAAGCCCGTGGTCTCCCGCCACTCCAGGACCGTGGTGCGGGCGTTGCCCATGGGATGTGCCTCCACCAGCGCCCCGGGCACGTCGTCCGTCAGGTTCGGCGTCAGGGCACGGATGATCGCACCGTGCGCCACCACCGCGGCGGTGGCATCCTCCCCGCCGCGTTCCAGGGCGAGCCCACGGACCTCCTCGATGACCGCCAGGGCACGTCGCAGCAGCAGGTGGCCGTCCTCGGCACCCGGCATGCGCACGTCGAGGTCCCCACTGGCCCACCTCGACATGGTCCCCAGGTAGCGCACCACCGAGGCGGCGTCGGCGTTCATCTCCAGGTCCCCGGCCCGGATCTCGCGGATGCCGGGACGCACCAGTGGCTCCAACCCGTAGCGCTCCAGCAATGGCCGCGCCGTCTGGCGGGTGCGCAGCAGCGGGGAGACCGCCACCAGGCAGGGGCGCGGCGCGACCTCGTCCTCCCACCTGCGGGCGAGTTCCTCCGCCTGTGCCCGGCCCACCGCATCCAGCGGAGCGCCCGGACGCGAGGTGTCCAGCGCCCCGCTCCTGTTCGACGACGTCTGCCCGTGCCGCACCAGCACCAGCCGCATACCTGCTCCCCACCGGGACCCTGCGGTCCCCTCACTCCCAGAACAACCGGTCCATGACCTCGCGGGACCGTCGTGCCGCGCGCAGCCAGTCCTCCTCGAGGGAGTCCTCCGACCCAGCAGGGTAGCCGAGCAGACGCGCCAGGGGCACCAGCTCCCGGTGGTCGCGCGGGAGGACGTCCAGCTTGACCCCCGAGGTCCGACCCGTGGCCAGCACGTTGCCGGCGCGGACCCTCGAGGCCAGGGACCAGGCCTCCCGCAGCGTGTCGGCGTCCTCCGGCGCGACCAGGCCCGCCTCCACCTCGGCCGAGAGGGCACCGAGGGTGCTCGTCGTCCGCAGTTCCTCGACCCGACCCGCGTGGCGCAACTGGATCAGCTGGACCACCCACTCCACGTCCGAGAGCCCCCCGGGGCCCAGCTTGACGTGACGATTGGGTTCGATGCCCCGCGGGAGGCGTTCGGTCTCCATGCGTGCCTTCAGCAGGCGGATGTCCCTCAGCTGGGAGGTGGTGGGCTCGGGGCCGTAGCGGATGGGGTCCACCGTCGCGATGAACTCCTCGAGGAGGTCCCCGGGCCCGGCGGCCGGGCGCGCACGCAGCAGCGCCTGGCGCTCCCAGGTCGAGGCCCAGCGCCCGTAGTACTCCCGGTAGGAGCCGACGGTCCTCGACATCGGACCGGACCTGCCCTCCGGGCGCAGGTCCATGTCCACGCCGAGGCTCATCTGTGCGGTGGTCGTCCCCAGGAGGGCACGCACGCGGTTGGCGACGTGGGTGGCCGCCCGGGCGGCCAGGTCCTCGGGCACCCCCTCGAGGGCCCGGTGGACGACCAGCACGTCCGCGTCGGAGGCGTAGGAGGACTCCTCCCCGCCGTAGCGCCCCATCGCCACCATCGCGATCTCGGCCGCGTGGCTCCCGTGTTCCTCGGCCCACTCGCGACGCGCGATGGTCAGGGCCCCGGCCAGCGCGGCGTCGGAGGACTGTGCGATCCCCGGGCGGGTGGGGGCGATGCCGCTGAGGGCGTCGGCGAGTCCCGCGCGGGTGACCTCACGGGAACGTACGGCACGCACCCGCAGGGCAGCGGTGCGCGCATCGGGGTGGCGCCCCACGAGGGCCGCGACCTCCGCGTCCAGGCGTTGGGGGTCCATCGGCTCCAGGAGGTCGTCGTCGTCCAGCCACGAGATCGCCTCGGGCCTGTTGGACAGGGCGTCGGCGATCCAGCGCGAGTTCGGCAGGACGCGGCACAACCTCGCCGCGGCCACCCCGGAGTCCCGCAGCAGCGCGAGATACCAGTGCGAGTCCCCGATCTGCTCGGAGAGCGTGCGGAAGCTCGCCAGCCCCAGGTCCGGGTCCGCGCCGTCGGCCAGCCAGGAGATGATGACGGGCAGGAGGTGGCGCTGGATGGTCGCCCGCCGTGAGGTGCCCGCGGTGAGCGCGGAGATGTGGGCCATCGCCCCCCGCGGGTCGATGTAGCCGATCGCGGCGAGCCTCGCCCGGGCGGCATCCTGGTCCAGGGCCGCCTCGTCGGGGCTGAGCTGGGCGGTCGCGGCGACGATGGGCTGGTAGTAGACGTCCTCGTGCAGGGCGCGCACACGGGCCCGCACACGGTCGAGTTCAGCGGTCAGGGCCTCCGCCGAGTGGAACCGCGAGGCATCGATCGACCTGCCGATCGTCCGCAGGTCGTGGGGATCGGAGGGGATCAGGTGGGTGCGCCGCATCCGCATGAGCTGGGTGCGGTGCTCCACGGCCCGCAGGAAGCAGTAGCAGGAGGTGAGCTCCGCGCCCTGGGACCGACCGACGTACCCCCCCGCCGTCAGCGCGGCGATGGCGGAGGCGGTGTCGCGCACACGCAGGGAGGCGTCCGTGCGGCCGTGGACCAATTGCAGCAGCTGGACGGTGAACTCCACGTCGCGCAGCCCCCCGCGCCCGAGCTTGAGCTCCCGGGAGGCCTCCCGTCGGGGGATGTTGTCCTCCACCCGCGTGCGCATCGCCCGCGCGTTCTCGACGAACCCCTCCCGCCCGGCGGCACTCCAGACGAAGGGCGCCACCGCCCGCTCGAAGGCGTGGCCCAGGCCGGGGTCGCCGGCGGCCGCACGGGCCTTGAGGAGCGCCTGGAACTCCCAGGTCTGGGCCCACTTCGTGTAGTAGGCGACGTAGGAGTCGATGGTGCGCACGAGCGCCCCGTCACGGCCCTCGGGCCGCAGGGCCGTGTCCACGGTCCACAGGGGCTGCTCGGAGCCGGCACCGGAGCACCCCTGCGCTGCCAGGGCCGCGAGCCGCGTCCCGACTTCGACCACCTCGCGCTCGTCCGCGTCGGAACCCGGGGCGGCCTCGGCGACGTGCATGACGTCCACGTCGGAGATGTAGTTGAGCTCCCGGGCCCCTGTCTTGCCCATGGCGATGACCGCCAGGCGGACCCGGCCGGAGGGGTCGATGTCACGGCGGGCCAGGGCCAGGGAGGCCTCGAGTGCGGCGTCCGCCAGGTCGGACAGACGGCGGCCGACCTCGGGCATGAGTGCCACGGGGTCGGCGACGGTGACGTCGTCGGCGACGATCCCCAGGAGGACCTGACGGTAGGCGCGACGCACCGCGTCCGCATCGGCACCGGGCGCTGCCACCGGCACGGGTGCCACGGGATCGGCCCCGACGGCGCCCATGAGGAACTCCCGCGGGGACGCGGTCTCCTCCCACACGGCCGGGACCCGCTCCGGGTGGGACACGAGGAGGTCGCCGAGTGCGCGACTCGCGCCCAGCACGGCCACCACGCGGGTGGGCCGGTCACCACCGGCCGCGCCGAGCGCGGGGAGGAGGTCCGGGTCGGCCTCGTGCAGGCGCACCGCCTGGAGCAGGGCGAGGTCGGGGTCAGCGGCGCGCGTGAGCAGGGCGAGCCACTGGCTGCGTCCCCCCGGCAGGTCCCCCAGCAGGCGCAGGGCACGGTCCGGCTCGACGAAACCCCCCGAGCGCAGGGCGGTCGCGCTGGGGGCCGGGTCCACGGACATCAGTTGACCTTGACGAACTGTCGGATCTCCTGCGGGGTGATCTGGTTGCGGTACTCCCGCCACTCCTTCTCCTTGTTGCGAAGGACGTAGTCGAAGACCTCCTCGCCGAGCGTCCGCGCCACCAGGTCGGAGCCCCGCATGAGCCCCACCGCCGACTTCAGGGAGGTCGGCAGGGACTCGATGCCGAGCACCTGCCTCTCGCGTTCGGAGAGCTCCCAGACATTGTCCTCGGCCTCGGGGACGAGCTCCGTGCGCTGTTCGATGCCGTCCAGCCCCGCCGCGATGAGGACCGCCAGACCCAGGTAGGGGTTCACCGCGGGGTCGATGCCGCGGTACTCGATGCGCGCCGACTGTCGCTTCGCCGGCTTGTACAGCGGCACCCGCACCAGCGCGGAACGGTTGTTGTGGCCCCCAGCACACGAAGCTCGGCGCCTCACCCCCGCCCCACAGTCGCTTGTAGGAGTTGACGTACTGGTTGGTCACCGCCGACACCTCCCGCGCGTGGGCCAGGAGACCCGCGATGAAGTGCCGACCCGTGGAGGAGAGCTGGTACTCGCCCGAGGGGTCGTAGAAGGCGTTGAGCTCGCCCTCGAAGAGCGAGAGGTGGGTGTGCATGCCGGAGCCGGGCTGGTCGATGAAGGGCTTGGGCATGAAGGAGGCCACCATGTCCTCGCGCAGGGCGACCTCCTCGATGACCGTTCGGGCGGTCATGATGTTGTCCGCCGCTGCCACCGCGTCCACGGCGCGCAGGTCGATCTCGTTCTGGCCGGGTCCCGCCTCGTGGTGGGAGAACTCCACGGAGATCCCCATGTCCTCCAGCATGCGCACCGCCCGGCGGCGGAAGTCGTTGGAGTCCCCCCGCGCGACGTGGTCGAAGTAGCCGGCGTTGTCGATGGGGACCAGGTGGTCGACCGTGACGGGCTTGCGCAGCAGGTAGAACTCGATCTCGGGGTGGACCATGACGGTGAAGCCCATGTCCCGGGCGCGCTCGACCGTGCGCTCGAGTGCCCCGCGCGGGTCCGAGCGGGCCTGGTTGCCGTCGGGGGTCAGGACGTCGCAGAACATCCTCGCCACCTGGTCCTCCGCGCCGCGCCACGGCAGCACCTGGAACGTCGAGGCGTCGGGCAGGAGCAGCATGTCGGACTCGTGGACCCGGGTGAGCCCCTCGATCGCCGACCCGTCGAAGCCGATGCCCTCGCTGAACGCGTCCTCGAGCTCACCGGGGTCGATGGCCACGGACTTCAGCACACCCGCCACGTCCGTGAACCACAGCCTGATGAATCGGATCCCCCGTTCGGCGATCTCCTGGAGCACACGTTCCTGCTGGCGGTCCATCTCCTGGTCTCCTTCTTCCGTCTCTTCCGTCGACGAGGGCGACGCCCCCGGGTGGGGTGCTCCTCCCGGGGGGCGCGTCCCGCAGGTGTCAGGCGCCGTCCCCGGGACGGGCGTCCGCGCCGAAGCCCTTGGAGATGGCGTTGAGCGCCGCGGTGAGCTCCGTGGGGACCACCCACACCTTGGAGGCGTTGCCCTGGGCGATCTGGGGCAGCGTCTGCAGGTACTGGTAGCTGAGCAGGTCGGGGGTGGGGTCGCCCTCGTGGATCGCGGTGAAGACCGTCTCGATGGCCTCGGCGTCGCCCTTGGCCCGGGTGACGGCCGCCTGCGCGGCGCCCTCGGCCCGCAGGATCTGGGACTGCTTCTCTCCCTCCGCCTGGAGGATCTGCGACTGGCGCACACCCTCGGCGGTGAGGATCGTGGCGCGCTTGTCACGCTCGGCGCGCAGCTGCTGCTCCATGGCCTGCTGGATGGTGGGCGGCGGGTCGATGGCCTTGAGTTCGACGCGGTTGACGCGGATGCCCCAGCGTCCCGTCGCCTCGTCGAGGACCCCGCGCAGCTGCCCGTTGATCTGGTCACGGCTGGTGAGTGTCTGCTCCAGGTCCATGGAGCCGATGACGTTCCTCAGCGTGGTCACGGTCAGCTGCTCGATGGCCTGGATGAAGTTCGCGATCTCGTAGGTCGCGTGCATGGGGTCGTTGACCTGGTAGTAGATCACCGAGTCGATCGAGACGACGACGTTGTCGGCGGTGATGACGGGCTGGGGTGGGAAGCTCGTGACCTGCTCCCGCAGGTCGACGCGGCTGGCGATGCGGTCGATGAAGGGGATGACGAGGTGCAGGCCGGCGAACATCACCGAGTGGAACTTGCCGAGGCGCTCGATGACGAGGGCGCGCGACTGCGGCACGACCTGGATGGCGCGGGCGATGATGACGATGACGAAGAGGACGACGAGCAACAGGATGACGGTGCCGATGATGGACTGGTCCATTCCGGGCTCCTTCCGGGAGTCTCAGGTGGTCTGGCGGCGGGGATTCCTCAGGTCTGGTCGGGGGGCGGCTCCACGACGGTCTGGAGGGGGCCCACCACTGCGGTGGCACCGTCGATGCGCACCACCCTCACGTGGGTGCCTGCGGGGGCCTCGGCGCGGTCGTCCGTCCGGGCGCTCCAGGTCTCCCCGTCCAGGCGGACACGCCCCTCGACGCCGGTCAGACGCGTCAGGGCCACGGCCTCGAGGCCGATGAGGCTCTGGGCGTTCGTGCGCACATCGGGGGTGGAGCGCGCGAGGTGACGGCGGGCCCAGGGACGCACGAGGAGCAGCAGCACGATCGCCGACACCGTGAAGACGGCCACCTGCCCCACCAGTGGGACACCGAGTGCCGCGGCCCCCGCGGCGAGGACTGCCGAGATCGCGAGCATGAGGAAGATCAGGTCGACCGTGACCACCTCGACGATGCCGAGGACCAACCCTGCCGCGAGCCACCAGACGAACACCATCATCCCTCATTCCCGGGCGTGGTCCGCCCTCGTGCGTGCCCACCCGGACGGGTGGGACTCAGGCCCTGCCTCGGTTCCCCGTCCCCCGTTCCTCGCGCCCCGGGGAGTGGGCCCACCAGCGTCCGTCGGTGCGCCCGGCACTCAGGGGCAGCCTGAACGCGCGCGAGAGCGTCACCCCCGTCAGCGTCTCCTCGATGGGTCCTGCGGCGAGGATGCGACCCTCCGCCATGACGGCCGCGTGGGTGAAGCCGGGGGCGATCTCCTCGATCTGGTGGGTGACGAGGACCATCTGGGGGGAGGAGGGCGCGGTGGTGTGCTCCTGCAGGGCACCAACCAGGAGCTCACGGGCACCCAGGTCCAGTCCGGCGGTGGGCTCGTCGAGGATGAGGACCTCCGGGTCCGCCATGAGGGCACGGGCCAGCAGGACACGCTGGCGCTCCCCCT
>NZ_CCXH01000153.1 GCF_000820725.1 Actinomyces polynesiensis
AGCGCCGCTGCGCGAGGCCCTCGACCCCGAAGACCGTCATGAGGTCCTCCGCGCGCCCGGTGTCGACGTCCTCGTAGGACTCCTCACCGGCGACGGACCGCCCCCACGAGGCCGTGAGGACCACACTGCTCACCTTCTCGGAGCCGGGGATCCGCTGGCCCACGCTCTGGGAGGAGAACCCGACCCTCGAGGCCAGTTCCTGCGGGTCCGCCGTCCCGACGCGTTCGCCGAGCACCGTCGCCGTGCCCGAGTCGGGGACCTCGCGACCCGCGATCACCCGGGCGAGGGAGGTCTTGCCCGCGCCGTTGGGGCCGAGCACCACCCAGTGCTCCCCCACGTGGGTGGTCAGTGAGACGGAATTGAGGATGCGCGTGCCCCCGCGCACCAGAGTGACCTCCGAGAGGTCGACGACGGTCTCCATGCTCCCAGCCTATCCGCCCCGGTGGGGCCCCACCCGCTGACACGTCGGTCCACCTGCGCCTCCCCGTGGGGTCAGGGCCCCGGGGCAGGTGCCGGCGCACCCCTCAGGAGGAGAGCAGCGACTCGTAGAGGTCGACCGTGCGCTTCCCGATCGTGTCCCAGGAGAAGTCGGCGCGGGCGCGCTCGAGTCCCCGCTCGCCCATCTGGCGTGCCTGCTCGGGGTGGTCGAGCACCTGCATCAGGCGCTCGGTCATGTCCGCCTCGAAGCGTTCCGGGTGGATGGGGGTGCCCGTCCCGTCCCGCTTCTGCTCGATGGGCACCAGGTACCCGGTCTCCCCGTCGACGATGACGTCGGGGATTCCGCCGGTGTCGGTGCCGACCACCGGGAGCCCCATGGCCATGGCCTCGAGGTTGACGATGCCGAGTGGCTCGTAGACGGAGGGGGTGACGAAGACGTCGGCGGCGGCCAGGATCGAGGTGATCTCCTCGTGGGGGAGCATCTCCTGGATGAGGACGATCCCACTGCGGGTCTCCTGGAGGGAGCGCACCAGTCCGTCGACCTCGACGGCGATCTCCTTCGTGTCGGGGGCACCGGCGCACAGGACGACCTGGACGTCCGGGGCCAGTCCGCGCACGGAGCGCAGGAAGTAGGGCAGGCCCTTCTGGCGGGTGATCCGTCCGACGAAGACGACTGTCGGGCGGTCGGGGTCGATCCCGTACTTGGCGAGGGTCGCCTCCTGGAGGGCCTTCTCCTCCGGGGTGGAGGGCGCGTGCCACTCGTCCAGGTCGATCCCGTTGTGGATGACGTGGACGCGGTCGGGATCGATGGCGGGGTAGCAGCGCAGGATGTCCTCGCGCATGCCGCGCGACACGGCGATGACGGCGGCGGCGCCCTCGTAGGCGGTCCTCTCGATGAAGGAGGAGAGGCGGTAGCCACCACCGAGCTGCTCGGCCTTCCACGGGCGCAGGGGCTCCAGGGAGTGGGCGGTGACGACGTGGGGGACGTCCTGGAGGAGGGCGGAGACGTGGCCGGCGAAGTTCGCGTACCACGTGTGGGAGTGGACGAGGTCGGTCCCCTCCGCACCGACGACCATCTCCAGGTCGACGCCCATGGTGCGCAACGCGGCGTTCGCACCGGCCAGCTCCGCGATCTCGCCGTACCCGTGCACCCCGGGCCCGGCACCCTCGGTCCCCCGGCTCGCGCGGCCCGTCGAAGGCGTGCACACGCAGGTCGGCCACCAGCCCGCGCAGCACCCGTGCCAGCTCGGTCACGTGGACCCCGGCACCCCCGTAGACGTGGGGCGGGTACTCCCGGGTGAGCAGATCGACGCGCATGTGGACCTCCTGGCTGTGATGACCGGACGCTCCTCCGAGCCTACCGGCTCGTGACCCCGACCACGGGCACTCGGAGGACCCCGGGGCGGGTCGGGGGCATGTCACCCGCTCCACCGCGGGGGTGCGGACTCGGCGTGGCAAACCACCCCGGGCCCGACCGCACCGTGCCTACTCTGGACCC
>NZ_CCXH01000154.1 GCF_000820725.1 Actinomyces polynesiensis
CACCGTGCCTACTCTGGACCCATGGCGCACAATCATGTCCTCGCAATCGTCCTGGCAGGTGGTGAGGGGAAGCGACTGATGCCCCTGACCGCGGACCGGGCCAAGCCCGCAGTGCCCTTCGGGGGCCACTACAGACTCATCGACTTCGCCCTGTCCAACATGGTGAACTCCGGCTACATGAAGGTCGTCGTGCTGACGCAGTACAAGTCGCACTCCCTGGACCGCCACGTCACCAAGACCTGGTACATGTCCCCCCTGCTGGGCAACTTCGTGGCGCCGGTGCCCGCCCAGCAGCGCCGTGGTCCCCACTGGTACCTGGGCAGCGCGGACGCCATCTACCAGTCCCTCAACATCGTCGACGACGAGAAGCCGGACTACATCGTCATCATCGGTGCGGACAACATCTACCGCATGGACTTCTCCCAGATGGTCGCCCACCACATCGCCTCCGGCCTGCCGGCCACCGTGGCGGGCATCCGCCAGCCCCTGGAGCTGGCTCCGTCCCTGGGCATCATCGACGGGAAGGACGGCGTGGTCCAGGACTTCCTCGAGAAGCCCAAGCACGCCCAGGGCCTGCCCGACGACCCGACCAAGGTACTGGCGTCGATGGGCAACTACGTGTTCACCACGAAGGACCTCATCGCCGCCCTGCGCGAGGACGCGGCCGACGACGACTCCCGCCACGACATGGGGGGCGACATCATCCCGTGGTTCGTGCACCGTGGCGGTTGCGGCGTCTACGACTTCAAGGACAACGAGGTCCCCGGCTCCACCGAGCGCGACCGCAACTACTGGCGTGACGTCGGCACCCTGGACGCCTACTACGAGGCGAACATGGACCTCATCAGCGTCCACCCGGTCTTCAACCTCTACAACCGGGACTGGCCGACGATGACGCTGCTCGACGGTTCCCTCCCTCCCGCGAAGTTCGTCTACGGGGACGAGCACTCCCGCATGGGGCACGCCGTGGACTCCTTCGTCTCCCCCGGGGCGATCATCTCCGGCGGCGAGGTCTACCACTCGATCATGTCCCCGGGCACCTACGTGCACTCCTGGGCGCAGGTCACCGACTCGGTGGTGATGAGCGACACCCGCATCGGGCGCCACGCCATCGTCTCCAAGACCATCCTCGACAAGTCCGTCGTGGTGGAGGAGGGGGCGGTCGTGGGCGTCGACCTCGAGCACGACCGTGAGCGGGGGTTCACCGTCACGGAGTCCGGCATCACCGTCGTCCCCAAGGGAATGGTCGTCTCGAAGTGAGCCCCGCGCACGCGGTGGCCGTGGCCGCACTCTCGGCGACCCCGATCGTGTGCCCCCCCGACCTCCCCGCGCGACTCGGCATCCCGGGTGGGCAGGTGTCCCTCCTGCGCTCCCCCCGCCCACGAGGGCGGACCCGCCTGGCACGTCCTGCGCATCAGCGGCACGACGGACGCCGACCTCGACGCGGCCCGTGCCCGGGATCTCCTGCGCCCCCTCGCGCCCGACGTCGTCGTGGTGCCGGGACCCCTGGTGGCCACGCCCCCCGGACTGGTCGTCACGGACGTGGACTCGACACTGATCACCCAGGAGGTCATCGAGGAGCTCGCCGGCCACGCCGGGACCCGGGCGGAGGTCGCCGAGGTGACCGCACGGGCCATGAACGGCGAGCTCGACTTCGCCGAGTCCCTGCGCCTGCGGGTCGCGACGCTCGCCGGCGTGCCCGCCACGGTCTTCGGTGAGGTCCTCGCCGGCATCGTCCCGACACCCGGTGCCGGTGACCTGGTGGACGCGGTGCACGCCAGTGGCGGGGTGTTCGGGGTGGTCTCGGGCGGTTTCGAGGAGGTCGTCGCACCGCTGTGCCGGGGAATGGGGATCGACCACTGGGTCGCCAACCGCCTCGAGGTCCGCGACGGGAGTCTGACGGGGCGGGTCCGCGGGGAGATCGTCACCTCCGCGACCAAGGTGTGGAAACTGCGGGAGTGGGCCGCGGAGCACGACGTGCCCCTGGGGTTGACCGTGTCCATGGGGGACGGCGCCAACGACGTCCCCATGATGCGCGCGGCCGGGCTCGGCGTCGCGTTCTGCGCGAAACCCGCGGTCCGGGCCGCAGTGCCCGACACCATCTCCGTGCAACGCCTGGACGCCCTCGCCGGGATCCTCGCCCTGCCGCTGGGGCGCGCCTCGCGCTGAGGCGCGACCACCCCGGGTCGCCCCCTCAGCCGGCGGGATGCACCGGCGCGTGCACCAGACGCAGCGTGCACGTCCCCTCGTCCAGGTCCGTCCACTCCCCCACGAAGCCCAGGATGACGGCGGTCGCCGTCGGCACGCCCAGCCCGACCTCGTCGCGGCCCTCACGTGTCGCGGCCAGCACGGTCGCGGCGGAGGAGATCGTGGGCTCGTGGCCCACCAGGACGGCCGAGCCACCCGTGAGGGACCGCGCGAGCTCCATGATGGCCTCCACCCCGGCGAGGTAGAGGGAGTCGTCCACCCACTGCTCCCCGAGGTCGACGGCACCCGCGATGCCCTCGAGGGTCTCCCGGGCACGCAGCGCGGGTGACACCACGGCCGTGTCGATGCGTGGCAGGACCTCCGCCAGCTCAAGTCCGAGCCGACGGGCCTGGTCACGACCCTCCGCGGTGAGGTGGCGGCCCCGGTCACCCGAGGAGCTGTGCCCCTCGGCCTTCGCGTGCCGGACGAGGACGAGCGTGCGCGTGGTCATGTCGCCTAGGGTAGTGGGGCACTGCACCTGAGGAGGCACGATGGCACTGGCACACGGGCCCGAGGACTTGGTCTGCTCGGCCCGGGAGTGCGAGGAACCCGCCACGGTCGCCGTCATCTGGTCGAACCCGAAGATCCACACGGGTCGCCACAAGACCTGGCTGTCCTGCGAGGCGCACCGCCAGTTCCTCGTCGACTACGTGGGCCTCCGCGGTTTCCCCGTCGAGGTCGTCACCCTGGAGGAGCTGGCAGCACGGGAGCGGGGACAGGCCTAGGATTCCCTTTCCCCCGTCGTGGGCAGCCTCATGGGCCCCGCCGCGGGCAGCTCACAGCGTGCGGTTGCGGGCCGCCAGGAGGTCGGGGTCCACGGGCCTGTCGGCGAAGACGAGGCGCGTGCAGGCCTCCCCACCGGGCACCGGGGGGCGCCGCATCCGCACCCGCAGTGCCTCCCCCGTCAGTCCCTGCCAGACCAGGTCCAGGCCGAGGCGTCGGCAGACCCGCTCGGAGGCGGGGTTCGTGGACAGGAGGACGGCGGTCACCGCCAGGTCGGGCACCCGCCGGGCGAGCAGGTCCAGGACCGCCCGCGCGGCCTCCGTCGCGTACCCCCTGCCCCAGACGTCGGGACGCAGGCGCCACCCGATGTTCACCAGGGCGCCCGTGGCCACCAGGTCCCGTGGCCCCGAGGTGTCGGTGACGATGCGCGTGGGGGTGTCGCCCTCGTGGGCGAGGACGAATGCGCCCGCGGAGCCGATGACACGGCCGCTGCCCCGCAGACGCAGGGCGTACTGCCCGACCCCGAGACGTCGGAAGGACCCCCGGGAGAGCGCGACGAAGGAGGTCGCCTGCCGTGGGTCCAGCCACCTCCCCATGGGGAAGTGTGCCCAGGTCGCGGGGTCGGAGTAGATGGAGTGCAGTGCGGGGGCGTCCTCCTCCACGAGGGGACGGAGGTCCAACCTGTCGGTGGTGAGGGCGGGCATGCGCCCCAGCCTAGGCCGCGACCGGGGGATCCGGCCGGTGCGACGACCGCACAGGCACGGGACGCAGCGGCGGTCGCGCCGCCACCCACACCGGAGCGGGACCCGGGCCGGTGCGGACTCAGGTGAGGGTGACGAGGTCCAGGTAGGAGGGGTCCCAGAGGTCCTCGTCCGCGTCCGGCAGCACCAGGACCCGGTCCGGCTCCAGGGCCTCGACGGCACCCGGGTCGTGGGTGACGAGGACGACGGCCCCCTCGTAGGTGCGCAGCGCGTTGAGGATCTCCTCGCGCGACGCAGGGTCGAGGTTGTTGGTCGGTTCGTCCAGGAGGAGGACGTTGGCTGCGGAGACCACCAGGGTGGCCAGGGCCAGCCGCGTCATCTCACCACCCGAGAGCACCGAGGCGGGCTTGTCGACGTCGTCCCCGGAGAAGAGGAACTGACCGAGCACGTTGCGCACGTGCGTGGTGTCCAGGCCGGGGGCGGCGTGGGCCATGTTCTCGTAGACGGTGGCCCCGAGGTCCAGGGTCTCGTGCTCCTGGGCGTAGTAGCCGAGCTTGAGGCCGTGACCGTCCACGACCCGGCCGGTGTCGGGCTGCTCGATGCCGGCGAGGATGCGCAGCAGGGTCGTCTTGCCGGCGCCGTTGAGCCCCAGGACCACGACCTTCGCCCCCCGGTCGATGGCCAGGTCCACACCCGTGAAGACCTCGAGGGACCCGTAGGACTTGGAGAGCCCCTCCGCCGAGAGCGGCACGCGGCCGCAGGGGGCGGGTTCGGGGAAGCGCAGGCGGGCGACCTTCTCCTGCTGGCGTTCCTCGCCCACGGAGGAGAGCAGGTCCTCCGCCCGGCGCAGCATCTGCTGGGCGGCGACGGCCTTGGTGGCCTTCGCCCGCATCTTCTCACCCTGGGAGCGCAGCTGTTCGGCCTTCTTCACGGCGTTGGCCCGCTCGCGGCGGCGCCTGCGCTCGTCCTCCTCGCGCTGCTTGAGGTAGGCGGACCACCCCAGGTGGTAGATGTCCACCTCCGCGCGGTTGGCGTCGAGGTAGAAGACCTGGTTGACGGTGTCGTCGAGGAGCTTGACATCGTGGCTGATCACGAGGAAGCCGCCGGGGAAGCCCCGCAGCCAGTCACGCAGCCAGATGATCGAGTCGTGGTCCAGGTGGTTGGTCGGCTCGTCGAGCAGGAGCACGTCGGCATCGGAGAAGAGCACCCGGGCCAGCTCCACGCGGCGTCTCTGGCCGCCGGAGAGGGTGTCGAGGGTCTGGTCGAGGACCCGGTCCTCCAGGCCCAGCGCGTGGGCGATCTGGGCAGCCTCGGCGTTGGCGGCCCAGCCCCCGGCATTGGTGAACTGCTGGTCGAGGCGCACGTAGCGCTCCATCGCCTTGACCTGGCGGTCCCCCTCCAGGGTGGACATGTCGTGCTCGGCCCGGCGGATCTTGGCGATGAGGGCGTCGATGCCGCGCACGGAGATGATGCGGTCGCGGGCCAGCTGCGACTGGTCACCGACGTGGGTGTCCTGGGCGAGGTATCCCACCGTCCCCGTGCGGGTGATGGTGCCGGTGTGCTCGGCGGTGCCGCGGTCGGCCTCCCCGGCCAGCAGACGCATGGTCGTCGTCTTGCCGGCGCCGTTGCGTCCCACCAACCCGATGCGCATCCCCTTGTCGATCCGGAAGGAGACGTTGCGCACGAGTTCGCGGGCGCCGATGCGCAGCGAGAAGTCCTGGACGTTGATCACCCGCGGCAGTCTAGTCGGTGCCCGGTGCGGCCCGGCCCGCTGCCCACTCCCCCGCGCGGACCGCTCCCCTGCGCGGACCGCTCCTCCGCGCGGACCGCTCCCCTGCCCCGCCCGCCGCCCGCTCTCCGCTGGGCCCCACTCATCGCACCGTGCCCGCCTGCGCTGCCCGAGGCACGGCCCCGTCGTGGGACGGGCCACGAGCAGTGCCCGCGTCCGACGGTGCACAATGGGGGGCGCCCCGACCCCTTCCACAGGAGGAAACGTGCCCGAGAACGACGTCACCCGACCCCTGCGGGTCTTCGACGTCATTGCCGTACTCTTCGTCGCGTTCCTGCTGATCTCGAACATCGCGGCCACGAAGCTCATCGCGCTCGACTTCGGTGTCCTGCCCACGCCCCTGATCTTCGACGGGGGTGCGGTGCTCTTCCCCCTGACCTACATCCTGGGGGACGTGCTCTCGGAGGTCTACGGCTTCGCCAGGGCACGACGCGTCATCGTCCTGGGCTTCGCGGTCTCGATCCTGGCCTCACTGATCTTCTGGCTCGTCCAGATCGCCCCACCCGGTCCCGGCTACGAGCACCAGGCCGCCTTCGAGGCGGTGCTGGGATTCGTCCCCCGCATCGTGGCGGCCTCGCTGGCGGGCTACCTCGTGGGGCAACTGCTCAACTCCTGGGTGCTGGTGTGGATCAAGCGCACCTGGGGTGAGGACCACCTCTGGGTGCGCCTCATCGGCTCCACCCTGGTGGGTGAGGCGGTGGACACGCTCGTCTTCTGCACGATTGCCTTCTACGGGGTGATCACCGGGGCCGACTTCCTCAACTACGTCCTGGTCGGCTACGTGTACAAGGTCTCCGTCGAGGTCCTCATGCTGCCCGTCACCTACCCGGTGATCGGTTGGGTCAAACGGATCGAGGGCCAGTCCCCGGCCGGTGTCCGCGAGTCCGAGGACGTCGCATGAGCACGGGCACCCCGTGGCTGGCTGGTCCCACGTCGCCCTCGTCCCCCGCCGCACTGCCCA
>NZ_CCXH01000155.1 GCF_000820725.1 Actinomyces polynesiensis
CGGTCGGCTTCGCGGTCGGTGCGCGCCTGGAGCACGGTGCCGGGCTGGGGCGCACCGGGGTCATCCGCACCCCCCACGGCGACATCCGCACCCCGGCCTTCGTCCCCGTGGGCACGAAGGCCGACGTCAAGGGTCTGGTCCCGGAGATGGTGCGAGACCTGGGGGCCCAGGCGGTCCTCGCCAACGCCTACCACCTCTACCTGCAGCCGGGCGCGGATCTGGTCGACGAGGCCGGGGGGCTCGGCCGGTTCATGAACTGGCCCGGCCCCACCTACACCGACTCCGGCGGCTTCCAGGTTCTCTCCCTGGGGGCCGGTTTCAAGAAGGTGCTCTCCGAGGAGTTCTCCGGGTCGGGGGACACCACGGACCCGCAGCTGCGCATGCAGGCCGTCAAGGCCTCGCGCGCGGTGGTCGACGAGGACGGTGTCGACTTCCACAGCCACATCGACGGGACCGTGCACCGCTTCACCCCCGAGGTGTCCATGGGCATCCAGCACCAGCTGGGCTCCGACATCATGTTCGCCTTCGACGAGCTCACCTCCCTGCTCCACCCGCGCGACTACCAGGAGGAGTCCCTGGCACGCACCCACGCCTGGGCGGCACGCTGCCTGGCCGAGCACCGCAGGCTCTCCGAAGCGCGCCCGGACCACCCACGCCAGCAGTTGTGGGGTGTCGTCCAGGGAGCCCAGTACGAGGACCTGCGCCGTGAGGCGGCCCGCACCCTGGCGGACATGGAGGTCGAAGGACAGCGCTTCGACGGCTTCGGGGTGGGAGGTGCCCTGGAGAAGGAGAACCTCGGGCGCATCGTCTCCTGGGTCTGCGAGGAGCTGCCCGAGGACCGCCCCCGTCACCTCCTGGGGATCTCGGAGCCCGACGACTTCTTCGCGGCCGTGGAGGCAGGGGCTGACACCTTCGACTGCGTGACGCCGTCGCGGGTCGCCCGCAACGCCGCGATCTACGGCCCCGACGGCCGCTTCAACATCACCAACGCGCGGTTCAGGCGCGACCTGACGCCCTTGGTGCAGGGATGTGGCTGCTACACCTGCACCCACTACTCCCGCGCCTACGTGCGACACCTCTTCAAGGCCAAGGAGATCCTCGCAGCGACCCTGGCCACCATCCACAACGAATGGTTCACCGTGCACCTGGTGGACGGCATCCGCGCCTCCATCGAGCAGGGAACCTACCCGTCCTTCAAGGCTGACGTCCTCGGACGCTTCTATGCCTGACACCTTCCGAGGAGCATCGACACCCATGCCGGACACGCACTCCGACTCCACGCCCGGACCGATCGACGCGGCCCGGCAGCCCCGCGCGCCCCTGGGTCCCGGCCAGTCACTGCCCGAGCACGCCCCACGCGAACGCGTCACCTACGACCCGGGCACGGACGCCACCTTCATCAACGTCACCGCCCAGTTCCCCGTCGAGGAGCTGCCGGTCTCCACCGTCGACTGGACGGAGTACCACGCCGAGCTCCTCGGGCTGCTCGTCCACCTGGTGGGCGGCCGCATCGGCGTCGTCGAGGTGATCGGGTGCCACCAGCTGCTCGGAGACGACCTCTGCCGCCGTGCCGTGACGGGCGCCGGGGCCGACCTCGTCCGCGTCCTCGAGGAGGGCCCGGTGACCCGACTCGCCTTCGCCACCGATCCCCGCGCGACGGTCTCCCCCGTCGCGGAGGTGGCACAGGGCGGGTCTGCTCGACCCGACCACCTGGACTCCCCAGAGGTCAGCGCGGACCTGGAGTACCACCCCAACGGGACCCTGCGCACACTCTTCCTCACCGTGCACTGACACCCGCGCAGGTCGTGCCCCCTCGGATACGCTCGGACCATGAGCTTCAACGAGGGTGTGCAGTCCGATCCGGGCCGGGTCCGCTCGAGGGGCGGGCGTCGGGCTGCGGGTGTGGGTGGCGGCTCCGTGGTGGCGCTGCTCGCGGTCTTCCTCATCGCGCAGTTCACCGGCGTCGACGTCTCGGGCCTGCTCGGTGACCAGGACTCCTCCGCGGACGGGACGACGACGGGGGGTGTCGACCTCTCCCACTGCCGCACGGGGGCGGACGCGAACGCCCACACCGAGTGCCGCATGGTGACCACCGCCGACTCCCTGGACGTCGTCTGGTCGGCGGAACTGGCGGCCCAGGACTCCGGGGTCACCTACGAGCCCCCGGACTTCGTCGTCTTCCAGGACTCGGTGTCCACCGGGTGCGGGTCGGCGACCTCCGCGACCGGCCCCTTCTACTGCCCCGCGGACTCCACGGTCTACCTGGACCTCGGTTTCTTCCAGCAGATGGAGTCCGACTTCGGGGCCGCGGACACCCCGTTGGCACAGGAGTACGTGGTCGCACATGAGTGGGGGCACCACATCCAGAACCTCATGGGGACCTTCTCCGCACACGACTCCCAGGAGCAGGGGGACCAGGGAGCGGGTGTGCGCATGGAGCTGCAGGCCGACTGCTACGCCGGCATCTGGATGAACCGCGCGTCGAGCACCGTGGACCCGGACTCGGGGGAGGTGTTCCTCCGCAGGCCAGACCAGGACGAGATCGCCCAGGCCCTGCAGACGGCGGCCGCCATCGGTGACGACCGCATCCAGGAGCGCTACCAGGGCAGCTCCGACTCCGACACGTGGACGCACGGCTCCGCCGAGCAGCGCCAGCGCTGGCTGACGACCGGGCTGGAGTCCGGCTCGATCACCCAGTGCGACACCTTCTCCGCCGACCGGGTCTGAGCGGGCACCACCCCTCTACCTACGCTTGCGTAGGTGTAGGCTGGAAGGAGCGGTCCGGAACCCGAGAGAGCGAGCAGCATGTCCACCAGCATCGTCGAGCAGGCCCACGCCCAGTACGCCCTCGGAGTGCCCTTCGAGGTCCCCGTGGCCGACACCCCGCTCTTCGAGCTGCTCGCCACCTCCGCCCGACTCCACCCCGAGCGCATCGCCCTGGACTACCTGGGCGCGACCACCACCTACGCGGAGGTCCTCGACCAGGCCGAGCGCGGCGCGCAGGTGCTCCTCGACGCCGGAGTGCGCCGCGGCGACACCGTCGCCATCGCACTGCCCAACTGCCCCCAGGCCTTCGTCGTCTTCTACGCCTGCCAGCGCATCGGGGCCGTGGCCTCGGAGCACAACCCGTTGGCGCCGGCCCCGGAGATCGCCGGGCAGCTCGAACGCAACCACGCCCGCGTCGCCGTGGTGTGGGAGAAGAGCGCGGGGGCCTTCCCCACAGACGGTTCCACCGACCTCCGCAGGGTCCTCACCGTCGACATCTCCGCGGGCCTGCCACGCACCCAGCGGCTCCTGCTCTCCCTGCCCATCGCACCGGCCCGCGAGAAGCGACGCCAGATGCGCGGCACCGCCCCCGAGGGGACCCGCTCCTGGGACCGCTTGGTCCCCCACGCCACCCGCGTGGCGGACAGCGTCCCCCTGCCCCAGGCCGGGGACACCGCGGTGGTCCTGCACACCGGTGGCACCAACGGTGTGCCGAAGTCGGTGCCCCTGACCCACCGCAACATCGCGACAAACGTCAACCAGTGCCTCTTCTGGGTGTGGATGCTGCACGAGGCAGGTGAGACGTTCTACAGCCTGCTCCCCTACTTCCACGCCTTCGGCCTGACCTTCTTCCTCTGCGCGGCCACGAAGCTCGCCGCCACGCAGGTGCTGCTCCCCAAGTTCGACCCCGGGATGGCCCTGGAGGCCCACCGGCGCCGCCCCGTCACCTTCTTCGTCGGCGTCCCACCGATGTTCGAACGGATCCTCGACCGCGCGCTGGAGGAGGGGACCGACCTGACGTCCATCCGCTACGGGGTGGCCGGCGCCATGCCCCTGTCGGGCGAACTGGCCCGCCGCTGGGAGGTGGCGACCGGAGGGATCATCGTGGAGGGCTACGGACTCTCGGAGACCTCCCCCGTCATCTCGGGCGCGCCACTGTCCCCCGCACGCCGCCACGGCGTCCTCGGGATCCCCTTCCCCTCGACCCAGCTGCGCCTGGTCGACCTGGAGGACCCCAGCCGGGATGTCGAGGACGGACAGCCCGGCGAGATCATCGTCAAGGGACCCCAGGTGTTCTCCGGCTACCTCGACATGCCCGAGGAGACCGCGCGCGTGTTCACGGAGGACGGGTGGTTCCGGACCGGGGACATCGGGGTGAACCACGAGGGCTACATCACCATGGCGGACCGGAAGAAGGAGCTGATCCTCTCCGGAGGGTTCAACGTCTACCCCAGCCAGGTCGAGGACGCCATCCGGACCATGCCGGGCGTGCGCGACGTCGCAGTGGTCGGGCTCCCCTCGGGGGACGACCGTGAGGACGTCACGGCCGCGCTCATCCTCGACGAGGGCGTCACCGGGATCACCCTGGAGGACGTGCGGGCGTGGGCGGAGAAGTCCCTGTCGCACTACGCACTCCCCCGCAAGCTGGGGATCATCCCCGAGATCCCGCGCAACCAGCTCGGCAAGGTCATGCGCCGCGCGGTCAAGGCCCAGCTGCTGGATCCCGCGTCCCGCCTGTGGGACCAGACCTCACACGCCGTCGGTGACGCGATCGCCCCGGTCATCGACCGCGTGGGGCCCCTCGCCCAGTCCATCGGGCAGGGCGTCGGCGAGGCCGTCGCCGGCGCGTCGGGTGTGGTCGGTGACGCCGTGGCCTCCGCCTCGGAGGCCGTGCGTGACAGGCTGCCGGGGTCGCCCTCGTCGACCTCCCCGCACGAGGACGCCGACGGCCCGGCCGACGCGGGGGACACGGAGCACCCGGACGCACCGGACAGGGGCGCGGACGACGGGGCACGGGGCACGGCCGGACCCGGGACGGGCGCGTCCTGACACACACCGTCCATGGGGTGGCCGACCGGGACACGCTCCTGGTCGCCGCCGCTTGCGCCGGAACGCGTCGTGCCACGCACCTGCGTGTGGTGGCGCCCGCCCCCGTCGCCGGCGCAGACCTCTGGACCGGCAGAGGGCCCCCGACCAGCGGTGGGCCCGCGACGAGCGGTGGGCCGCGGACCCGGGTCAGGGCTCACTGCCTCCCGTGGGCCGCAACTGAGCGGACCTCGCGGTCAGAAGTGAGCGGACCTCGAGATCAGAAGTGAGCGGACCTCGCGGTCAGACGTTGAAGCCGATGGCCCGCAGCTGCTCGCGGCCGTCGGGGGTGATGCGGTCGGGTCCCCAGGCGGGCATCCACACCCAGTTCACGGTCACCGAGGCCGCGAGCCCCTGGAGGACCATGTCCGTCTGGCGCTCGATGACGTCGGTGAGCGGGCACGCCGCGGAGGTCAGGGTCATGTCGAGCTGCACGTTGTCGTCGGCGTCGATGCTGATGCCGTAGAGGAGCCCGAGGTCGACGATGTTGATCCCGAGTTCGGGGTCGATGACGTCCTTGAGGGCCTCGGCGACATCCGCGCCGGCCAGGCTCCCGTGCTCCTCGATGTCGGGCCCGCTCCCCTGCGGGGGGGCCACGGGGGCGAACCGCTGCTCGACCGGGTCGGGCTGGGCCATGGGGTTGCTCATCGTGTGCCTCCTGCGATGTCGGTGCCGAGCTTGGCCAGGGCGTCACGCAGGGCGTACCACCCCAGCAGGGCGCACTTGATACGGTTCGGGAACTGCGAGGTGCCCTCCAAGGAGGCGGCGTCCCCGAGCAGGTCGAGCGTCTCCTCCGGCACGCCGTGGCCGCGCGAGTGCATCATCTGCTCCATGGCCGCGTAGAGCTCGCCCACCTCCTGCGTGGGCTGGCCGACGACCAGGTCGCTGAGCATCGACAGCGAGGCCTGGGAGATCGAGCACCCGTCCCCATCCCAGACCAGGGAGGAGATCCTGCCCGCGTCGTCCAGGGAGACCCCCAGGGTGACCTCGTCGCCACAGGTGGGGTTCACCTGGTGCGAGCTCGCCCCGATCCCCTCGGCGAGCACCCCGGCGCCGTGGCGCTCACGGGAATGGTCGAGGATCACCTGCTGGTAGAGCTGTTCGAGGCTGGACATCAGTTCCCTCCGAAGTAGGACCGCACCTGCGCCAGGGCGGCGACGAGAAGGTCGACCTCCTCCAGCGTAGTCGTGGGGGCGGCCGAGGCCCGGGCGGAGGCCCGGACACCGAAGAAGGTGTGCAACGGGATCGCGCAGTGGTGGCCGACGCGCACGGCCACGTCCTGGGCGTCGAGGACCTGACCGACGTCGTGGGGGTGGACCCCCTCCACGGAGAAGGCCACGACACCGATGCGACCGTCGGCCTGCGTCGGACCGAGCACGCGGACACCGGGCACGGAGGAGATCCCCTCCAGCAGGGCGCGGGTGATGACCTCCTCATGGGCGGCGAGCCGGTCCATGCCGAGGTCGGAGAGGTAGTCGAGCGCCGCGGACCAACCGGCGATCTGGGCGACGGGCTGGGAGCCCGCCTCGAAGCGCTCGGGCGGGGGCATGTACTCGGTGGCCTCCATGGAGACCGTGGCGATCATCGAACCGCCCATGAGCACCGGGGGCATCGCCTCCAGCAGCTCCCTGCGGCCCCACAGGGCCCCGATGCCGGTGGGACCGAGCATCTTGTGGGAGGACAGGACCGCGAAGTCGACCCCGAGGTCGGCCACGTCGATGGCCAGGTGCGCGCTCGACTGGCAGGTGTCGAGCAGGACGAGGGCGCCCACTGCGCGGGCCGCAGCCACGATCTCCGCGACCGGCGAGATCGCCCCGGTCACGTTGGACACGTGCGTGAAGGCGACCAGGCGCGTGTTCGCGGTGATGACCGGGAGGGTGTCCAGGTCGATGCGCCCGTCGGGGGTGAGGTCGAGCCAGGCGAGCTCCGCCCCCGTGCGCGCGCACAGCTCCTGCCAGGGCACGAGGTTGGCGTGGTGCTCGGCCCGGGTGACGACGATCCGGTCCCCGGGGCCGATGCGCAGGCGCTCCGCCTCCGCGCCCCCACGTCCGACGGAGGCGTTGCCGATCGCATAGGCGACGAGGTTGATGCCCTCGGTGGCGTTCTTCGTCCACACGATCTCCTCGGGCGCGCCGCCGATGAAGTCGGCGACGCGCACCCGGGCGTCCTCGTAGACGGCCGTCGCCTCGTCACCCAGCAGGTGGGTGCCACGGTGGACGGCGGCGTTGTGGCGGCGGTAGAACTCGAGCTCCGCGGCGATGACGACCTCGGGCTTCTGCGACGTGGCCGAGGAATCGAGGTAGGCGATGGGCCGCCCCCGCGCCCGGTGCGCTCCAGGATCGGGAAGTCACGCCTGATGGCGTCCAGTTCCGCGGCGGTGAAGTCGCCCTGAGAGGTCGTCATCGCCGTGCTCACAGACCGAGGTACTTGTCGTAGCCCTCTTCCTCAAGCTGGTCAGCCAGCTCGGGGCCACCCTGCGCGGCCACGTGCCCGTTGACGAAGACGTGGACGTGGCTGGGGTGGATGTAGCGCAGGATGCGCGTGTAGTGGGTGATGAGCATGACGCCGCAGGCGGTGTCGTCGTGCACCCGGTTGACACCCTCGGAGACGATGCGCAGGGCATCGACGTCGAGACCGGAGTCGGTCTCGTCCAGGATCGCGAAGGAGGGCTTGAGGAGCTCCATCTGCAGGATCTCCAGGCGCTTCTTCTCGCCACCCGAGAAACCGACGTTCACGTCGCGCTCGGCGAACTCGGGATCCATGCGCAGGTTCTCCATGGAGGTGCGCACGTCCTTCACCCAGGAACGGATCTGGGGGGCGTGTCCGTCCACGGCGGTCTTGGCCGTGCGCAGGAAGTTCGACACCGAGACGCCGGCGACCTCCACGGGGTACTGCATCGCGAGGAACAGGCCTGCCTTCGCGCGCTCGTCGACGGTCATGTCCAGGACGTTGCGCCCGTCCAGGAGCGCCTCGCCCCCGGTGACCGTGTAGGCGGGGTGCCCGGCCAGGGCGTAGGCCATGGTGGACTTGCCCGAGCCATTGGGGCCCATGATCGCGTGGATCTCGCCGGTGTTGATCGTCAGGTTGACGCCCTTGAGGATCTCCTTCGGCCCGTCGGAGGTCTCGACACTGACGTGCAGGTCCTTGATGTTCAGGGTGGACATTGTGCTCTTTCTCTCCACACCGGCACGGGGGCCGGACTGGTCGTTCAGGGATGGCGCGGGTGGCGCCGGGGTTCAGCGGACGGCGGTCGTCTGGCGGTCACGTTCGGCCTGCGCGGCGAGCTCCGCCTCGATGGCCTCCATGAGGTGGGACTCGACCTCGGGGACCCCGATCTGGTCGATGAGCTCCGCGAAGAAGCCCCGCACGACGAGGCGCCGCGCATCGGCCTGCGAGATCCCACGGCTCATCAGGTAGAAGAGCTGCTCGTCGTCGAAACGTCCGGTGGCCGAGGCATGCCCGGCCCCCTTGATCTCCCCGTTCTCGATCTCCAGGTTGGGGACGGAGTCGGCCTTGGCGCCCTCACTGAGGACCAGGTTCCGGTTGAGCTCATAGGTGTCGGTGTTGTCGGCGTCCTGCCCGATCAGGCAGTCCCCGATCCACACGGAGTGCGCGTCCTTGCCCTCCAGGGCGCCCTTGTACGTCACCCGGGAGTAGCAGTCGGGCTGGGAGTGGTCCACGAAGACCCTGTGCTCGAGGTGCTGGCCGGCG
This sequence comes from Actinomyces polynesiensis, assembly GCF_000820725.1. Lineage (GTDB taxonomy): Bacteria > Actinomycetota > Actinomycetes > Actinomycetales > Actinomycetaceae > Pauljensenia > Pauljensenia polynesiensis. The sequence continues at coordinate 8,563 of NZ_CCXH01000155.1, forward strand.
TCGACGAAGTAGAGGCCGAGCATGGTCAGCTGCCCGCCGGGGGCGCGGAAGTCGGTGTCGGCAGACAGGCGCACCAGGTCCCCGCCCAGGGAGACGACGATGTGGCGCAGCACGGAGTCGCGCCCCAGCGACATGCGCTGGTTGGACGCGTGCAGAGCGTCGTCGTCCCACTCCTGCAGGGACACGACCGTCAACTGCGCGCCGTCCCCGGCGCTGATCTCCACGGTCTGGTTGAGGGAACCGCCACCGCGGTGGCTGAGGATGACGGTGGCCTCGCTCAGCGGGCCCGCGTCGATCACGAGGTGCTGGGCGCGCACGCCCTGCACGTCGTCGACCGTGATGAACACCGGACGCTCCAGCACGGCCTGGTCGGGCACGGTCACGACGGTGGCGGTGCGGAACCGGTCCCAGGCCACGACGGCCGTGCGGTCCCCGGGCTCCAGCACCGTGCCCAGGCGCTCGTCGTCGCGGCCCACCACCTCGACGGTCACCGGCTCCGGGGCCTCGACCCGCAGGGGGGCGTCGCCCTCGTCGTAGTCGGCGGGGTCGAACAGGGGACGGATACGCCTGATGGGCGTGAAACGCCAGTCCTCCTCGCGCCCACGGGGCACCGGGATGTCCTCGGGATCGAAGGAGGTCGGGCGGTCCGCCCGCGAGGAGTGCGAACTCGTCTCGGCCGCACCGTGTGAATGGGGAGTTGCCATGGATTCGGCGATGCTCATGTCAGCCGACAGATCCTTCCATCTGGAGTTCGATGAGGCGGTTGAGTTCGAGGGCGTACTCCATGGGGAGTTCCTTCGCGATCGGCTCGACGAAGCCGCGCACGATGGTGGCCATGGCCTCGTTCTCGTCGAGCCCGCGGCTCATCAGGTAGAACAGCTGGTCCTCGGAGACCTTCGAGACGGTGGCCTCGTGGCCCATCTCGACGTCGTCGGTGCGCACGTCCACGTAGGGGTACGTGTCCGTCCGGGACATCCGGTCCACGAGCAGCGCGTCGCAGAGCACGTTGGACTTGGAGTGGCGGGCACGGGTGTTCACCTGGACGAGTCCACGGTAGGAGGTGCGCCCACCGCCCCTGGACACCGACTTCGAGACGATCGAGGACGACGTGTGCGGAGCCATGTGGACCATCTTGGCGCCCGTGTCCTGGTGCTGACCGGGACCGGCGAAGCCGATGGAGAGCGTCTCGCCCCGCGCGTGGTCACCCATGAGGTAGCAGGCGGGGTACTTCATGGTGATGGCGGAGCCCATGTTGCCGTCGATCCACTCCATGGTGCCCCCCTCCTCCACGATGGAGCGCTGGGTCACCAGGTTGAGGACGTTGGTCGACCAGTTCTGGATCGTCGTGTAGCGCACACGGGCGTCCTTGCGCACGAAGATCTCCACGACCGCCGCGTGCAGCGAGTTCGTGTCGTAGATCGGCGCGGTGCAGCCCTCGACGTAGTGCACGTAGGAGCCCTCGTCGGCGACGATCAGCGTGCGCTCGAACTGTCCCATGGCCTCCGTGTTGATCCGGAAGTAGGCCTGCAGGGGGATCTCCACGTGGACGCCCTTGGGGACGTACGCTAAGGAGCCGCCCGACCAGGCAGCCGTGTTCAGCGCGGCGAACTTGTTGTCGCCGGCGGGCACCGACTTGCCGAAGTACTCCTCGAAGATCTCCGGGTACTCCCGCAGCCCCGTGTCGGTGTCGAGGAAGACGACACCCTGGCGCTCCAGGTCCTCCTGGATCTGCTGGTAGACGACCTCGGACTCGTACTGGGCGGCGACACCCGCCACGAGGCGGTTCTTCTCCGCCTCGGGGATGCCCAGGCGGTCGTAGGTCTCGCGGATGTCGGCAGGGAGGTCCTGCCAGTCCTTGACCTGGTGGTCGGTGGGGCTGACGTAGTACTTGAAGGCGTCGAAGTCGATCCCGGAGAGATCAGGACCCCAGGTCGGCATCGGCTTGCGCTCGAAGATCTCGAGCGCCTTCAGGCGCCGGGCCAGCATCCACTCCGGTTCGTGCTTGCGCGCCGAGATGCGACGCACGACGTCCTCGTTGATCCCCGTGGGGACGTCACGCGAGTAGTCGTCGTTGTCGTGCCATCCGAACTCGTAGGCGCCGATCGACTCGATGATCTCGTCATCGGCCCGTCGACGGTCCTCCGTGGTGGGCACCGGCGGTGACTGGGTCATGGTTTCCTTTCCTCCGAAGTCGGCGTGTGGCCGGGCCACACTACTTGCGCAGCGCGGCCCGTGCAGCCGGACGGATGATGGGCACGCCCACAGGGATGTGGGTCGTGCACACGTGCTCCCCACCCGCGAGGGTGGCGAGCCTCTGGACATGGACTCCGAGGAGCCGGGAGAAGGCCTGGGTCTCCGCGTCGCACAACTGGGGGAAGTCCTCCGCGACCTGCTGGATCGGGCAGTGCCCCTGGCACAGCTGGATCGCGATCTTCCCTCCCCCGATGTCGCGCACGGTGGCGGAGTATCCGTCCTGCGTGAGGGCGTCGGCCAGTGCCTGGGCCCGGACCCGCAGGTCGGTCCCCGCCTCCCGGACGACCGGGGCATAGCGACGCTCGATCTCGCGGGACCGTGCTGCCGCGAA
>NZ_CCXH01000156.1 GCF_000820725.1 Actinomyces polynesiensis
CCGCCTCCCGGACGACCGGGGCATAGCGACGCTCGATCTCGCGGGACCGTGCTGCCGCGAAGGACTCGACGGCCTCCCCCCCACCGACCTGGCCGAGGTAGCCGAGGGCCTTGACGGCGAGTTCCGAGTACCCCTCCGGCAACAGGTGGTGTGCCTCCTGGCCGGCCACGTAGTGCCGGGCGGGACGTCCACGACCGCGCTTGCCCACCAGACCGGGCTCGTGCTCGATGATCTCCCCGGACTCCTCGAGGGTCGTGATGTGCCGACGCACCGCGGCGGTCGTGAGACCGAGCTGCCTGGCGATCGCGCTGGCCGTGACCGGCCCCTTCTCGACGATCAGGTCGAGCACCTGCGTACGGGTGCCGACATCACCCTGTTCGACCATGGCACCCCCCTCCGCCGTGTCCGGTCCGCTGTCAGCGACCAGTGTACGACCTTTTGGCAACACGGGGCTTTCCGAAATCGTGAGGTGTCTGACCTCGCATTTCGCCGCCCGTGCGGGGTTCGCCGGGTCCGGTGGTCCCTCAGCGCAACCAGGGGGCGTCGAGGGGGCGCAACGACTGCCATCCGCGGGAACGGGCGGTCGCGGTCGCGAGGATCCCGACCACGGTGGTGGGGTTGTGGAACCTCCCCGCCAGGACACCCGACACCGCCTCGTCGAGGTCGACCCAGGTCTCCAGCATGTCGGCCTCCTCGTCCTCGCGCGGGAAGGGGGTGGCGGTCGGGCGGACGTCACGCGCCAGGTACACACGGATCGACTCCGAGGACCCCCCCGGGGAGGTGAAGTAGTCGACGAGCACGTCCCAGCGAGCGGCCTCGAGGTCGGCCTCCTCGCGCAGTTCCCGACGCGCCGCGGCCCACGGCTCCTCACCTGCCACGTCCAGGAGACCGGCCGGGACCTCCCACAGCTCCGCCCCCACGGGGTGGCGGTACTGGCGCTCGAGGAGCACCTGCTCGGCACCCTCCTCCCCACGCAGGGCGACGATCCCCACCGCGCCGGGATGGGCGAGGTACTGGCGCACGACCGGCTCCTGGCCGTCCACCACACGCACGAGGTCCTCGTCGAGACCGAAGACACGACCCTGCCAGACGTGGGTGTGCGACTCGACCTCACGTGGGGACTTGCGGTCGTGCAGCTCGTCGGCGGGGACCTGCCTGCGTGTCATCACTCGGCGTCGCCCCCCTCGAAGCGGGCCTCGGCCTCCTCCTCACCCTCGCCCCGGAGGACGAGGCCGGCCGCGAGACGCTCGGCCTGGATGGCCAGTGCGGCGCCGATGAGGCCGGAGAAGAGGGGGTGGGGACGGGTGGGACGGGACTTGAACTCCGGATGCGCCTGGGTGGCGACGTAGTAGGGGTGGAGCGAGCGGTCGAGCTCGATGAACTCCACGAGGCTGCCATCCGGTGAGGTCCCGCTGATGTGCATCCCGACCTCCTCGAGGGAGGGGGCGTAGGCCTCGTTCACCTCGAAGCGGTGGCGGTGGCGTTCCGAGACCTCCGTCGTGCCGTAGGCCTCGGCCACCACGGATCCGGGGGTGAGGACCGCCGGGTAGGCACCCAGCCGCATCGTGCCGCCCAGGTCCCCCTTGCCGGCGATGATCTGGCGCTGGGAGTCCATCGTGGCCACCACCGGGTCGGAGGTGGTCGGGTTGAACTCCGTCGAGGAGGCGTCGGGCAGGCCCACGAGGTCGCGCGCGGCCTCGATGACCATGCACTGCAGGCCCAGGCAGATGCCCAGGGTCGGCACCCTGTTCTCGCGTGCCCAGCGCAGCGCACCGACCTTGCCCTCGATGCCCCGCACCCCGAACCCGCCGGGCACCAGCACGGCGTCGACCCCGCCCAGTGCCCTCCCGGCGCCGTCGGGGGTCTCGCAGGAGTCGGCGGTGACCCAGCGGATCCTCACGCGGGCCCGGTGGGCGAAGCCGCCCGCCTTCAGGGCCTCGGAGACCGAGAGGTAGGCGTCGTGGAGGTCGATGTACTTGCCGACCAGGGCCACCTCGACCTCGCTGCGGGGCTCGCGCACACGCTCGAGGAGTCCGTCCCAGCGTGACCAGTCCACGTCGTGGAAGGGGACGGAGAGCCTGCGCACGAGGAAGGCATCGAGGCCCTCGGCGTGCAGCACCCGGGGGATCTCGTAGATCGAGCTCGCGTCGCGGCAGACGACCACGGCCTCGCGGTCCACGTCGCACATGAGGGCGACCTTCTTCTTCACGGGCTCGGGGACCTCGTGCTCGCTGCGCAGCACGAGGGCGTCGGGCTGGATGCCGATGGAGCGCAGGGACGCCACGGAGTGCTGGGTGGGCTTCGTCTTGAGTTCCCCTGCCGCAGCCAGGTAGGGCAGCAGCGAGACGTGGACGAAGCAGCAGTTCTCACGGCCGATCTGCTGGCGCACCTGGCGGGCGGCCTCCAGGAACGGGGTGGACTCGATGTCGCCGACGGTGCCGCCGATCTCCGTGATGATGATGTCCGGGGGTGTGGTCCCGTCGGTCGGGTTCGCCTGGGCCCGCATGCGCCGCATGATCTCGTTGGTGATGTGGGGGATGACCTGGACGGTGTCCCCCAGGTACTCCCCGCGACGCTCCTTGGCCAGCACGGTGGAGTAGACCTGCCCGGTGGTCGCGTTGGCCGCACCCGAGAGGAACACGTCGAGGAAACGCTCGTAGTGGCCGATGTCGAGGTCGGTCTCCGTGCCGTCCTCCGTGACGAACACCTCCCCGTGCTGGAAGGGGTTCATCGTGCCCGGGTCGACGTTGATGTAGGGATCGAGCTTCTGCATGACGACCCGCAGACCACGGGCCCGCAACAGCATTCCCAGTGACGACGCGGTCAGGCCCTTGCCGAGCGAGGACACGACACCGCCCGTGACGAAGATGTGCTTGGGCATCGACTGTTCCGCACCCGGGGTGCGCGAATCAAAGTTCACCATGGAACTTCACCCTATCAGCCGCGCGCCGCCCCCCGGACGAGCCGCCCCGGTGGCGGTGGGTGTGCCCGCGGTGCGGCAGTCCGGCTGGCGGCACCCCCTGCGGCAGTTCCGGACGCTCCTCAGTGCGCGGCGGGGAAGGGCGGGAGCACGTCGGTCGCGCCCTCGCCGACACCGAACGAGCGCGCCTGCGCACCGGCGTCACCCAGGGCGAGGACCGCGGAGAAGGCACCCATCGCCGTGCCCACGGAGTCGACCGTGGTCACGGGCACCCCCTGGGCACGGACCTGGGCGAGCATCGTGTCGCTGGACGAGGCGTCCGCGAGCACCACACCACCGGAGGGCGCACTGGCGACGGCCCGAGCGAGCCCGGCCCAGGCCGACACCGAGGGAGTGGCCGCGCCGCTCTGGGAGTCGTCGCCACTGGTGGCCGACGAGGACGCACGCGGCCCGATCACGAGGATCGCAGCTGCCTTGCCCTGCGGGTCCTGGTCGATCCTGAGGATCGGGGTGGAGGCATCGGTGAGCATGTCGGAGACGAGGTCCTGCTCCGATCCCGTCGAGGTCAGCACCTCGACGAGCGCGTAGCCGATGACCGCGTCGGTCGTCGCGTCGCCCGGTGCGGCCGTCGTGAGGTGGGACGCGAGGGGACTCGCCAGGGTCTCGCGGTACTGCGCCATGGACTGGGAGTCCCAGTTCTCGGTCATCGACACCGCGCCGACGACCTCCGCCCCCGCCTTCGCCAGGTCCTCCACCGCCGCCTTGACATCGGCGGCGTCGGTCCCGGGAAGCGCGACGGTCACCACCGGCACACCGTCGAGGGTCGAGGGCAGGACGCGGTCCGCCACCTCCCCGATCATGGAGTCCTGGGCGGCGAGGCCCTGCTTGGCGCTGGCGAGCGCCGCACTCTGGTCCTCCACGGAGGCGCCCTCGTCGGAGGAGGACAGGGCATCACCGAGCTGCGCCTGCAGGGGGCCGGCGCCGAGCACGACGCCGACCGCCAGCGCGACGAAGACGGCGATCAGTGAGACCAGGTGGTAGCGGAAGTTGACCATGGGTGCCTCTCAGGCTGCATTCCCGCCCAGGAGTGAGCGGAACCAGTTGACGACGTCGGACAGGACGGAGGAGACGGGCTCGAAGAGGCCGTGCCCCCAGGGGGTGGACCACAGTGCCGCGCAGACGGCGCCGACCAGGACGAGGGCGAGCAGCACCAGGAGCCAGGAACGGATGCGTGGCCGGTGGATGGCCCTCACGGCCTCGGAGGACACGAGGCGGTCGCTGGCGCGCAGGCGGGTGAGGAACCCGGCCGCCATTCCGGCCCGGTCCCGGTCGAGGAAGTCGTCGAGCCCCTGACGGGCGCCGACCGTGACGATGACGGACGCCCCCGCGAGGTGGGCGAGGAGGACGGCCGCGTCCTCGGAGCCCCCGGCCGCGGTGAAGCTGGAGTGTGCCAGTCCCTTGCGGTCCAGGCGCGACCTGCCCTGCGCGGTCCCGTCGTGCGCCTCGTGGAGGACCAGCTCGGCGCCCGAGGAGAGCACCTTCTCCGAGACGGTGTCCATGTCGCCGATGACGAGGTCGGGCCGCAGCCCGTTCGCCGTGGCGACGTCCGCACCGGAGTCCACTCCGACCACCACGGGGTCCGTGTCCCCCATCCACTGACGCAGGCCACGCAGCTGGCCGGGTGTCGACGGGGAGGCCATCACGAGGACGACGGGGCGCCCCGCCATGTCGGTGCGCAGGGCCGGGAGGCCCTCGCCCTCCACCAGTGGGCCGGACTCCCTGTCCAGGTAGACCCCGACGGCACCCGCGAAGGCCTCCAGCTGCGCGGAGATGCCGGCCCGCGCGCCGGCCATCGCCTGCGCGTCGTCCTCGAGGGTCTGTCGGTGGCCCGTCGCCACGAGTTCCCCGCCCCGGAACACCGAGGCGCCCGAGAGCTCGACGGAGTCTCCCTCCCGCAACGCCATCACATCGGGACCGAGGTCGTCGATGAGGATGATGCCCGCCTCCAGCAGCACCCGGGGGCCCCTGTTCGGGTAGCGTCCGGTGGTCGCAGGAGCGGCGTCCAGCACGGCGGCGGGCCGGGCCGCCACGAGCTGCTCGGCAGTGGTGCGGTCCAGGTCGGCCTGGTCGATGAGGGCGATCTCACCGGCCTCCAGCCGGGTGGCTAGCCTCCTCGCACGCTCGTCCACGCGCAGCCTGGCGCTGACGTCGGGCTCGGGTGGGGGCGGTGTCTGGGTCGGTCGGTCGGTGGAGGTCACACCTGCGATTGTTGCACGCCCGCCCCGTCGAGGAGCTCGAGGGCGTGGCGGCGTGCCGCCTCCGAGTGCGGATCGCCGCCCATCATCCGGGCGAGTTCCTCGACGCGCCCCCCGTCCGCGACGGGCCGGACGGTGGTGGTGGCGCCGTCCTTCTCCACCACGAGGTGGACATCCGCGAAGGCCGCGACCTGCGCGAGGTGGGTGACGACGACCACCTGGTGGGTCCGGGCCAGACGTGCCAGGCGTGATCCCACCTCGGTCGCGGTCCTGCCACCGATGCCGGCGTCGACCTCGTCGAAGACGAAGGTGCGCGGGTGCTCCTGCGAACCGGTGACCACCTCGAGGGCCAGCATCACCCGGGAGAGCTCACCGCCGGAGGCACCCTGCCCGAGAGGACGTTCCGGTGCCTCCGGGTGCGGCCGCAGGAGGAACTCGACGTCCTCGGTCCCCTGCGGCCCCGGCTTGTGCCCGACGAGCCGGATGCCCAGGTGTGCCCCACCCATCGCCAACCCGCGGAGCTCGGCGTCCACCGCGTGGGAGAGGGTCCGGGCCAGGGCCGCCCGGGAACGAGCCAGCTCCGCGCCGGCCCGCAGCACTTCGGACTGGGCGTCGTGCAGCCGCCGCTCGAGGACCTCTGGATCCGTCGCGGGGGCCGTCAGTTCCTCCAGTCGGCGCAGCGCGGCCTCCTGCCAGGCCAACAGGCCCGTCGCGTCCGCGGCGCGGCCGACGAGGAGCTCACGCAGTGCCGCGCGTCGCTCGTGCACGGCGGCCAGACGCTGGGGATCGGCCTCCAGGTGCCCCTCGTAGGAGGTGAGGTCGTCGCCGACGGCGTCGAGCTCGAGCAGGCTCGCGGTGAGCCTCCCCGCCTGGTCCTCGAGGTCACGGTCGAACGCCGTCCCCTCGCGAAGGGCCTCCTGTGCCCCGCGGACGAGGTCGAGCGCCCCGGGCGTCCCCTCCGCACCGAGGAGGAGGGCGCGGGCGCGTCCGACGGCCTCCCTGAGGTCCTCGACATTCGTCAGGCGCTCGGTCTCGGCGCGCAGCTCGTCGTCCTCGCCCTCGTGGAGGTCGAGGGCCGCGACGGCCTCGGTGGCCTCACTCAGGGAACGCACCTCGGCCTCGCGGGCCTCCACGGAGTCGCGTCCCTCGTCGCGGCGCCGCCGCGCCTCCACGGCTCCCGCCCACGCCTCCCGGTACGCCTCCAGCAGGCTCAGGTGCGGTTCCCCCCCGAAGGCGTCGAGCACCTCCCGCTGGGCGGAGGAGTGCCTCAGGCGCATCTGGTCGGACTGTCCGTGGATCGTCACGAGCTCCTCGCCCAGCCGGGCCAGCGCGGAGGCGGGCACCGGCCGACCGCCCAGGCGCGCCCGGGATCGCCCCTGTCCCGCGACGGTCCGGGAGACGATGAGCTCACCGTCCTCGACCTCGGCGCCGAGGTCCTCGGCGAGGACACCCACCCGGTCCCCGACCTCGAAGACACCGTCGACCTCGGCCCGCGGGGCCCCGGTGCGGACCACCGCTGGATCCGCCCGCCCCCCGAGGAGCAGCTGGAGGGAGGTGAGGACCATCGTCTTCCCCGCACCGGTCTCACCGGTGAGCACCGTGAGCCCCCGACCGAACTCGAGGTCCGCAGCCGCGATCACCCCGAGCGAACGGATGCGCAGCGTCGAGATCATTCCCCGGTCCCCACGCCGTTCCCGGTGTCCGCGTCACTCCCGGCGTCCGCGTCGCTCCCGGACCGGCTGCGCCACCCTCGCACCGGGAGGTCGAACTTGCGCACGAGGCGGGTGGCGAAGGGCGTGTCGTCCAGCCTGGCCAGACGGAGCGGGTGCCGGCCCACACGGGCGACGACGGAGGTCCCCGTGGGCGCGGTGGTCCGCCGCAGTCCGTCGCACCAGACCTCCGGTGCGGTCCACAGTCTGTCGAGGACGAAGACCTCCAACTCCGAGGAGCGGCCCACGACGAGGGGACGGGTGAACAGACCGTGTGCCGCCAGCGGCGCCATGACGATCGCCTCCGTGTCGGGCCACACGACCGGTCCGCCCGCTGAGAAGGAGTAGGCCGTCGAGCCCGTGGGAGTCGCCAGGACGATCCCGTCCGCACCGTAGGTCGACACGTCCTGGCCGTCGACCGCCAACCCCAGGTGCACCGGGTGGGCGACATTCGTGTGCATGATGACGGCCTCGTTGAGCGCCCAGTCCGTCACCTCGGTGCCGTCCGGGAAACGCATGGTCACGTCGAGGGTCATGCGGCTCTCCACGTGGAAGTCGTGCCGGGCGATGCGCTCGACCACGGAGGGGATGCCGTCGGCGGAGACCTCGGCGAGGAAGCCCATGTGTCCCATGTTCACCCCGAGCAACGGCACGTCGTGCCGCCGTGCGTGCTCCGCCGCCGCGAGGATCGTGCCGTCACCGCCCAGTGCGAGCACCATGTCGATGTGGCCGGCGTCGGCCTCGTCGAGCACGACCTCGAGCCCGCGCGCCTCCAGCTCCCTCCTGGCGACCTCTGCCGCCGCGATGGCGGCTGGACGGTTGACGTGACGCACGAGCATGATGCGTTCACTCATCGGGTGCCCCTCCTCGCGTCCGGCGCCGGTCCCCTGCGGACCGCGTCGACGATCCGTGTGTGCAGGTCCTCCGGGGCGATCCGGTCCGGGTGACCGGCCCGCATCGCCAGGAAGTACTCTACGTTGCCCGAGGGGCCGGGCAGTGGAGAAGCTTCGACGGCGTGGATGTCGAGGCCCAGTCCGAGGGCACTGCGAGCGACGGACTCGACCGTCTCGACGTGCTGGTCCGGGTCGCGGACGACCCCGCCGTGGCCCAGACGCTCACGGCCGATCTCGAACTGGGGCTTGACCATGAGCAGGAAGTCCGCGTCCGGGCGCGCGACCCCGACCAGGGCGGGCAGCACGAGGGACAGCGAGATGAAGGAGAGGTCGCCGACCACGAGCTCCGGTGCGGGCGCCACGTCCTCGGGACGCAGGGTCCGCACATTGGTCCGGTCGTGGACCTCCACTCGGGGGTCCGTGCGCAGCCTCCACGCGAGCTGTCCGTACCCGACGTCGACCGCCACCACTGTCGCTGCGCCGCGGCGCAGGAGGACGTCCGTGAACCCTCCCGTCGAGGCACCGGCGTCGAGGCACCGGCGCCCCTCGACGAGCGGAGCGGCCCCACCGAGCGCGTCGAGCGCGCCGGCGAGCTTCCGGGCACCGCGGGAGACGTAGTCGTCCTCCGGCAGTTCGTCGAGGACGATCGCCTGGGCGGGATCCATCTGGCGGGCGGGTTTGGTGACCACCTCGCCGTCGAGTCGGACCCGTCCGGCCTCGATGAGCTCCCTCGCCTGGGTGCGCGACCGGGTGAGACCGCGACGGACGAGTTCGGAGTCGATGCGTCGCAGCCTCACCTCAGCTCCTCGCCGTCTCCAGGGACGTCCTCAGGTCGGCCTCGACGGCGGCCAGGGTGCGGACCTGCAGGTCCACGGACAGGTCCTCGAGGCCCTCCAGACGCGCCTCCACCGTCTCCAGCGTGGCGTCGAGATCCCCCGTCGGCGGCACCGGCGGCACCGGTGGGGCTCCGTGGTCGGCTGTCACAGCTGGTCGCTCCCGCCCTCGTCCCCCTCGGGGACAGCCGGGGTGTCACCGTCGACGTCGGTCGCCGTGGCCGCGGGTGACCCGTCGGCGTCCTCCGCACCGCGGTGGGCGTCCTCCCGAGCAGGGGAAGCGTCTCCGGTGCCCTCCAGGAGGGCCTGCAGTTCCTCCTCACCGGGGAGGAAGGTGGGTGTCCCGGCCGGATCGGCCAGGTCCTCCGCCACCACACCCAGCTCGAGGTCCTCCTCCGAGAAGGCGTCGCCGTCCGCGGACTGCGGATCCTGCTCGTCGGTACCCGCGGGCTCGGCGACCGGCGCGACGGCGGGCTCGGGCTCGGGCTCGGGCGCCGAGACGACTCCGGAGGGATCGTCGTTGTCCACCACGGTGATCTCAGGGCACACGACTCCGGTCCCCTCATCCGCGGCGTCCCAGGCCGCGGCCGCCAGGGCTCGGTAGGAGTCCAGGGTCACCGTGGTGGCGGTGGCGAGCTCGACGTCGTCGAGGCTGGGCGTCCCGTCCCGCAGGACCCGTGCCACCTGGGAGAACCCGCAGGTCCACGAACCGTCGCGGTGGTGCTTGGGCCGTGGGTGCTCCTCGACCAGACCACGCAGGTCCCGGGCCAGGAACGCCGGACGTTGACCCCGACGGGCCATGATGACGTCCCGCGCCTGGTGGACTCCGGTCAGGACGTGCATGGAGGGCAGCCCTGCCGCCACCGCCCCCGCCACGTCCGTCTCGAGACGGTCACCGACGGCCACGGGATTGGTCGCACCGACCAGTGCTGCGGCGCGGGAGTAGATACCGGGCTCGGGCTTGCCCGCCGCGATGGGACGCCGGCCGGTGGCGTTCTGCACGGCGCGGACCAGGGAGCCGTTCCCGATGGCGAAGCCGCGTTCGGTCGGCAGCGTGGCATCCAGGTTGGTCGCGAAGAACGTCGCTCCCCTCTGGATCGCGTAGACCGCCTCCGAGAGCTCCGCCCACCCGACGCCGGGGTCGAACCCCTGCACGACGGCCCCCGGCTCATCGTCCGCCGACTCGACGATCTGGTAGCCACCCTCGGTCACCGCGTCCCGGAGTCCCTGTCCTCCGACGACCAGCACGCGGGTCCCGGGCTCGAGGTTCTCGTCCATGTAGGCGACGACGTCCATCGCGGAGGTCATGACCATGCCCGGCTCCGCCCCGAACCCCATCGCGGAGAGTCTCTCCGCCACGCTGCTCGGTGAACGGGAGGCGTTGTTCGTCAGGAATGCCGTCTTCATGCCGGCCGCACGGGCCGCGACCACCGACTCCGCCGCATGGTCGACCGGTTCCGTGCCGTGGTAGGCGACCCCGTCGAGGTCCATGAGGATCCCGTCGAAGGTGGTGCACAGGGTCGTCTCCGTGCCACGGAGGGGCGAGGGCTTCCGGTCGACATCGGCATCCGCGAACAGCTCGACGTCGACGATCTCGGGGTCATCGACCTCGGCCGGCATCGCCGCCTCGACCTCGTCCGCCTCGTCGTCCCGACCGAGTTCGCGCAACCGGTCCGCCTTGACGCTCATCAGGCGCCTGAACAGTTCGGGATCCGCGTCCTCAGGGAGAGCGGCCAGTGCGTCGTCGACGAGGACGAGACCCACCTCGTTCTGACCCAGGTCCGCACGGGCACCGGAGGAAACGAGCACGAGCTCGACCTGGTCGGCCAGGTCCATTCCCCTGGTGTCGACCGAGTCGATGATCTCGACGGCCTTCTCAGGTCGTCCGAGGCCACGCTCCGAATCGGCCTCGATGGCACGCAGCGAGTCGTCGCCACGCATCCTGCGCACTGCCCGCACCTCGCGCAGTGCTTCCTCGTAGCGACCCGACGCGTAGGCCGTGAGGGCTGCGGCCTCGCGGACCACGTCGACCCTCCCGGCCCGCTCAGCGGCCGCGTGGGCATGCTGGTAGGCCTGCTCCGGATCGAGGTCGAGGAGCTGTCCCGACATCACCAGGTGACGCGCGACGATGTCCCTGTTCGGGCCCGAGAGCGTGTTGAGGGCACGCAACACATCGGCATCGAGCTCGTCAGCGGAGACCCCCGCCGGGATCGCCGGTTCCTCGGGGTTCGGCGAGACGTACTCATCTGTGCTCGAGTACCGCTCATTGCGGTCCTCACGCCCGCGACCGCCGCGACCGGCATGATCGCTTTGCCGGTTACGGTCATCCTTGCGGTAACCCCCGCGACGCTCCCCTCCCCGGTCGTCGCGGGACTGGTAGGAGCGACGCTCCCCACCCCGGTCGTCACGGGACTGGTAGGAGCGACGCTCCCCACCCCGGTCGTCACGGGACTGGTAGGAGCGACGGTCCCCACCCCGGTCGTCACGGG
>NZ_CCXH01000157.1 GCF_000820725.1 Actinomyces polynesiensis
GCCTGGCTGCGGGTATGGACTTGGTTCCCCCTCCGGAGAGCACGAACGACGTCGAGCGCAGCCCCGTGTCCTCGACCTCCCAGCCGTCCTGACCCAGGTGGGTGAGCATGTACTGCACCGGCCCGGTGGCAAGGGGTTGCCAGTAGGAGACGATCCACGGCCGGTCATCCCCGTCAACGGTCATGGAGGTCTGGTTGATGAGCTGGCTGTTCTGGGGAATCCGCGTGATCACCTCTGCCTGCCTCTCCGAGATCGGGAGCGAATAGGCCCGACCATCGGAGCGTTCCCACTTGGTGCCGGTGGCATCCGTGGAGCGCGCGTACGAGAGATCGTGATTGGAGGAGACGTCCGCGGTGGAACGCCACACCCAACTCACCTGCAGACGATCCTGTGAGTCGACCGTCGCCTGCCAGTAGGGATTCATCTGGGAACTCTCGCCATCGATGAGGTTCGACTGGACCTGGAGCCATCGACCACGCTTCGCGTCATAGTGGTCGAGGACCAGGTTGCCGTTCCCGGACCCGCCGTCCCGGTAGAGGAGGAACAGGTCGCCGTCACTCTGGGAGTGGAACTCGGGATAGGTGACGTACGCTTCGTGCTGTCCGGTCACCGGGGTGACGGCGCCGAGTTGCAGGGACCATGGTTGCGTGGAACGTGCGTACTGCATCGGCTTCGCGTGCATTCCCCACGCGACGTGCAGGTATCCGTCCCCCGAGACAGCCAGTGAGATGGAGTTGTGCGCATCGAGCACATTTCCCGTGTACTGCGTGACGCTCGTCGTCCAGGGCTCGCCACGTGTGACGTCCCGGCGCGCGAGGACCAGACGTCCACGGGGGTCGTAGTAGGCGGTGGTCTGTATCTCGTCCCCGTCGCGGATCGTGGTCGCGACGGAGGAATGGCGGAAAGGCATGGCGTTGACGGCATTGGAAGCCCAGCCCGTTCCCAGCTCGTCGGCCTCTCCCACGGCGAAGCCAACCTGTGTGGCAGCGCCGCTCGACACGTAGTCCGAGATGTTGCCAGGAGCCTTGAGGATGTCGAGCTGGCCGCCGGCCGTCGCGGGCATCGCGCCGGCGGTACGTCGCACCGCGAGAGTGTCCCTCCCGTCTCCGTCCCAGTCCCCGACCATGGCGTAGTCCTGTGCGCGCCCGAACGTGAACGTGGCGTCGGCCGTTCCGGCGGCGAGCGTGTCCTTGACGTAGTAGGTGGCCGACCGTCGTACTGCGAGGGTGTCGGTCCTGTCTCCGTCCCAGTCCCCGATCAACACCTGGTCGGTGGCTCTCCCGTAGGTGATGACCCGGTCGGCGTTTCCGCCCGAGACGGAGTTCTTGAAGTAGTAGCGGTTGCCGCGTCGTACTGCGAGGGTGTCGGCCGCGTCTCCGTCCCAGTCCCCGATCAACACCTGGTCGGTGGCTCTCCCGTAGGTGATGACTCGGTCGGCGTTTCCGCCCGAGACGGAGTTCTTGAAGTAGTAGCGGTTGCCGCGTCGTACTGCGAGGGTGTCGACTCCGTCCCCGTCCCAGTCCCCGACGAGGACGTCGTCCCCGGTCCTCCCGTAGGTGATGACCCGGTCGGCGTTTCCGCCCGAGACGGAGTTCTTGAAGTAGTAGCGGTTGCCGCGTCGTACTGCGAGGGTGTCGACTCCGTCCCCGTCCCAGTCCCCGACGAGCACCTGGTCGCAGGACTTCCCGTACACGACGACACGATCAGCGGGGCCGTTGCGGAGGGAGTTGACGAAGAAGTACACATTGCCGCCACCGTCGGTGCAGTTCGTACCCGCCGCGGGTGCGGCGGCTGCGGACGGGGCCAGGGGAGACGCGACCGGGGCTGCCACGCACGCCACGACAAGTGCAGCGATTGACGCTCGGGACAGAAGGTGCACGAGGCGCCGGAGTCCGTCTGGGACCTTGTTCACGCGGTTCGTGCGGTGGCCCCTCCGACCTGCGCATCCGGAGTCTTGGACCAGTGTGCCGTCAGCAACCATGTGCGCCGACTCCTGCAGGTCGGTGGGGCGGCTGGATTGCGCCAACGCCGTGCGAATGTGCTGGCCGGACCCCCATCGGACCTGCGGCGAGGGGTGGTCCTGCTGCGAGAGGAGTCGAGGTGGTTGGAGGCACGACTGGCATTCTAGGGCGCGCAGAGGTGCGTCGATGACCGCGAGTGACCTCGTCGACACCGTCAGGCCGAGGACCGGAGGGTCCTGCCGGTGCGCGTCGTCCTCCGACGTGACCGCCGACGAGGGGCCCGGCTCCGGTCGGCGGGCATGCCGTGCACCGCGAGGTCGCCCGGGCCCGCGAGTCAGGAGCTGTCAGCGGAGACCGATACCCTCCCGGACCGATGCATACTGCCCGGGCGCGACGACGGGGGCCGGACCTCCTGGTCATCCATCCTCATGACGCCCACAGCGGTGAGCGCCATCAGCACCAGGCACAGGCCCATACCCAGGCGAGTCGCGGTGGGGAAGGTGGGGAACTGGGTCGGATCAGCCGGTACCACGGCGGCTGTCCACTGGACGAGGACGGCGCCGACCCCGGTCGTCCACGCCGGGACCAGCGCCCGTGAGAGCGACTGCGAATACGTGAGCCCCCATGCGATTGCGGCGGCCGTCGGCATGAGCACAGGCAGGGTGTAGCGAGGGACCAGACCCCCACCTCCCGCCGAGTACTCCAGCTGCATCGTGATCACTGCCATCGTCAGCGTGGCCAGCAGGGCGACGATCACCACCGAGACCCCGCTCGGTCGGATCCACAGCCAAGAGGTGACCAGACCCACGAGCGAGAGGATGAGTGGGAGCAGGACGAGGCCGATGAACGGGACGGCGTAACCGGACTGGTTCGTCTGGAAGTACCCCAGGAGCTTCTCCCACGTGTCGGGCCGCAGGGCGAGCTCTGTGACGGAGGTCGTCGTCCTGTTCAGGTGCTGCGACGACCACTCAGGGTGACCGCCTGTGACGGAACCTGTGAGCCGGAGGTTCCTCAGGTAGAACCAGCCGGACGTCGCCACGACGAGCACAGTGGTGAGGATCGCTGACACCGGGGCGGTCCACCGACCCCACCGGTCACGCCCCTGGTCCGACGCCAGCCCGTTGACGACGAGACACACCAGACTCACTGCGATGACGGCCACCGTCGCCAGCCGTGTCGCCGCAGCAGCTGCGCATGCGACGGCGAGCCAGACCCACTCGTGCCGCGGTGAACCCCGGCGCAGGATCCTGCAGGTCAGCCCGATGACGAGGGTACCCAACAGGGTGGCGAGGGCGTCGTTGTAGATCGCACCCGACACGCCGTGGAGCCATGGAGGGGTCGCTGAGACGAGGCCTGAGGTGACTGCGAGCCGGTTCATCCCCGGAAACGCCTGACGGACCCCCCACATGACGGCCACGGGAACCAGTGCGCCGAACAGCGCGTTCACGCCGCGGGCAGCCAGGCCCGCCACGAGCACATGATGGGAATCCGTCAAGGGGCCGATGATCGGTGCGAGCAGCACGTAGAACAGGGGGGGTGCTGTGAGACCCACTGCACAGGAATCGTCTGGCCCTTGATCTGGTCGACGACGACACCTTCGTAGAAGTCCGGGAGCCGTCCGTGCCACACCTGGTAGGCATAGTCGAAGTGTCCGACCTCGTCGGCGCTGCCGAACAGGGGAACTGCCAACGTCCGCGCAAGCGAGGCGCTCAGGGCCATCACGAACACGACGACGTACCAGTTTCGCAGATCGGAAGGGCGCGACTGCTCGGGTGTCGGTGGCAACGCCGTGCGCATGGTTTCCTCTCGTCCGTGGCGCTCATCCAGGGTCAGGAGCCACTCCATCGGAATGCGATCCCTTGGTGCGGGTGGACACGGGCAGCATCTGGATGGGGGAAGGGCGTGGATCCCGTCCCAATGGTGCCACTCCCGGGGCACGCCAGGGCCCGTCGGCGCCGTGGGACAATGACGCGGTGACATTTCTTGGGGTGCGATCGTGGCGGCTCCCACACCGGTTGCGTCGTGGGGCGCTGTGGGCATTGGCGATACTCAGCGCCCTCCTCCTGTCCTGCGGGTGGGCGATGAGCTCACCCGTGGGTGCCTCGCCGGACGAGGTGCACCACGTGGTCTACGCCTGGGGTTCGGCAACGGGGCAGACCCTCCCGGGCCGTGCGAAGGAGACTTGGCGTGACAACGGAGCTGCTCTCACGAGCATCATCGTCCCGGGAAACATGCTCGAGTCCCTCGACCGATCCTGCTACGCCTTCAAGCCCACGGAACCTGCCTGTGCCATCGATCCCGGGGAGGGAGCAGGGGTCTACCGCTTGACCTCGTCCTCGATGACGCGCTACCCACCGCTCTACTACCTGGGAACAGGGCTCGTGATGCGTGGAGCGATGGCGCTGGGTTCCAACGCTGTCGTCGCGATCATCGCCGCGAGGGTCTTCTCCGGAATGGTGTCGCTGATGGCAGTGGGTCTGGCGGCGGTCTGTCTCGGACGGAGGTTCGGGGCACAGCAGACCCTCGTCGTGCTCGCGCTGACCATGACCCCGCAGTTCCTCTTCCTGAGCGCGTCGGTCAATCCCAACGGGTTCGAGATCGCCTTCGCATTCGCCCAGGCTGCGTGCGTGGTCGCTCTGATCCACGAGGTGGGAGCGGGTCGGAAGGCTGGCGCTCCTCTTGCGGCCGGGTTGTGTGCGACGACCCTGTGCCTGGGACTGGCCCGCCCGGCATCGATCGTATGGGCACTTGCTGCGACTCTGCTCCTCCTCGTTCCCTTCACGGGCCGGCCGGCCCTGGCTGGGCTGGCGCGGGGCTGGCGGGTGGCCTTCTGTGCGTGCCTCGCGGTGGGGATCGGGTGGTTCGTCTACCTCAACGCCCTGCGGCAAGGTGGGGTCACCGACCACGACGTCAGCACCTGGGAGGGATACTCGTTCTCGCTCAGATCCCTGCTCGTCGTGCTGAAGTTCGGGGACATCGTCGAGTCCGGATACAGCCTGCTCGGCTGGGCGGACACCAAGATGCCCCGCTTCTTCCTCATCGCATGGCTGGTGGTCGGTGCCGCGGCGCTCGCCCGTCTGTCCTCCGGCGGACGCCCGCCCGTCATGAGGCAACGTTGGGCCTTCACCTATCTGGCCGTGTGCGCAGGCGCGACGGCGGTGCAGAGTTTCATGGCGGGTTTCGGCTGGCAAGGGCGGTACTTCATGCCCTGTGTGGCGGCATTCACGGTCCTCCTGCTTCCGGGGATGTCCGCCGGGGCCCAGCCCGACCACGACCTGAGGACGACGAACACTGCCCTCCTGGTGCTCGTCACGACCTGGCTGCTCGACACGGGGGCCGTGATGCTCAACCTCGGACGCTACCTCTACGGGTACTCGGACCTCTACAAGCTCTTCGAGCAACTTCCGGTCCCCACGCCCGTGGTGGCATGGCAACCCGTCATCAGCCGTTTCGGCCCGGTGTACCTCGCGGTCGTCGGCGGCACCGTGCTCTTCCTGATCGGGTGCCTCCTGAGCCGGAGGCGCAGGACGGGTGATGCCATCGTCATCGGCAGGACGGGTGGTCGCGAGGAGATCAGCTCGGCGACCGAGTGGGATCCCCCGGTTCCTTCCCCGGGCGCGGCCGGAGGACCTCCCGGCGGATCGACCTCGTGAGGCTCCCGAGCAACCACCTGTTCCGCTGGCGTTGCAGCACCTGTCCCCTGTGACGTCCTCTCACGCAGAGCTCCAGGCGGGAGGACGTCCCCAGGTCGACCACTCGGGCCGTGAGCGTCTCACCCCACCCGAGTGCGGACACCCGGGTGGAGGCTTTGACTGTGAGGTCCTGCCGTGAGTGCGAGTCGAGCACGGTGTCGGCCCTGGAACGCACCACGGCGACGGTCGCCTCCCACACCGCGCTCGCGGGAACGGGCCACGTCACTGATGAGCGGTCGGTCTCGCCCCTTCCGATCAGCTGGGGCACGGACCAGCATTCCCGTCCGACGGGTCGTCCGCATCGGCCCGGTCGGGTGAACCGGAATCGGCACCGTCTCGGTGACCTCCCGCAGTTCCCGTACCGGTCGCACCGACGGTGACGAGGTCGGTGGGGGCGGTCGCCGGTTCCGGTGCGGTTCGTCCGTACGGGTGCGCCGTCGGACCGTACCCGCCGTCCGGGCGACCACGCCCACCCGCCCGGAGGACGCTGATCCCCCGGATGATCCCCCCGACGAGGAGGAGCAGCAGTGTGATGCCAGTGACCAGGCCTCCGGCCCGTGTCATGGGGGCCCGGTACTCCAGCACGATGGTGTGCGTCCCGGCGTCGGAGACGCGCACCGCGACCCCCGCGTGGTCGGCATCGACCAACTCGGTCGTCCGGCCGTCCACCGTGGCCGTCCAGCCCCCACCCCGCAGGGGATCCGCAATGACCACCCACCCGGCTCCGGTCGAGGTGACCGTGGCACTGATGGTGTCCGTGTCGGTGTCGGACACCGTCACCTCGGCCGTCGAGTCGGTGGCCGGGGCATCGTCCGCCTCGTGCTCGAGGATGACGGTGCCCGCGTCCGTGTCCCCCGATGAGAGGATCGCAAGTCTCTCCTGTGGATCGGTCTCGACCTCGGCCCGGGAAGCCCACCGGATCCGGTCGAGGGCATGGGTGCGCTCGATGACGGTCGAGTCGCCCGTGTGGACGATGCGAAGTCCGTCGTCGGCCGGTCTGACGGGTGCCGAGACGAAGGAGCCCCGATCGGTCGTGGCGAGCGTGATGGTGGCCCCTGAGCCCGAGAGGGACAGCTCGACGGTCCACGGTTGGCTGGCGCCCAGGTCCTCGAGCTGGAGGGCCACATCCTGTCTCGCGTCGATCCCGGAGATGACCGTCGATGTCGTCGCCAGGACTGTGCCATCCGGCGAGACTGCCCGAGCGGTGAGGAGCGCCGGGGAGTCGGGGATACCCGACTGACCGAGCACCGAGACCTGGATCCCCCGCGCAGGTCCCGTGAAGACAGGACTCGTCGTCGAGGACGAGCTGGACAGGACCGTCTGCCCGACAGCTCCGGGCAGCGCTTCCCTCTCCCCCGGGATCTCCGCGGTGGGGGCCTGGACCACGTACTTCACCGCGAGCCGGTCGAGGATGGGGCTCCCGATGCTCGAGGACAGGTTCGCCGGGGTGAGTGTCGTGTAGGTGGGGGTCTGGTAGAAGGCGGGATCGACCTGCGTGAGCAGCTCACGCCATGACGGGGAGGTGAAGCCATGACCTGTGACGGAGCGGAGCCCGTAGAAGCTGGATGTACCGGGCAGCATGGTCTGGCCGACGGTCGCATACCGGTCCTCGCCCAGGTTCTCCTGCAGGTACTGATGGGTGGCGGTCTCCGGGTAGAAGGAGGACACGTCACTGAGTGGCCACCACTTGTGGGCCACATAGGTTGCCGGTACCGCCGTCGCCCCGAGGATCACCACCACAGCCAGGAAACCTGACGCCCGGGAGGGGGTGACCCAGGTGAACAGACCCGCCAACCCCACCGCGATCATCAGGAGAGCGGCGACGAGGATCCACTTCTGTGAGTACAGGACCTCGGCGTCGTTCACTGCGTCCCGGACGGAGAGGAGGACGGGAACCAGGACCAGCCCCGCCGCGGTGAGACGGATGACCACGGACAGCGCGGCTCTCCAGGACCCGGCCGGCAACTGCCTGAGCTGACGGGCGAACGGGACAGGTTCGAACACCGCTGCCGCCCCCAATCCGGTGAGGACAGCAGCAGCGAACCCCAGGATGACGCGAAGTCTTCCGATGGGACTGGTCGCCACCCCGGGGAGGCTCTGCAGGATGCTCAGCGCGGGGCCGCCGAAGTAGACCGCACTTCCGCACACGAGGAGGAGACCGGCGAAGAAGGGCAGCACCACTCGGGGTGAAGGGGTCCGGGGTCGGATGAGGAGAGCGGCGAGGATGAGGGGAAGGCTTGCTGCCCCGATGTAGGAGAAGCCCTCGATGAAGTGGACGGGCCAGGATCCGTGGGTCTGGTCGGGCAGCCCCAACAGTGACGGCACCACCGAGGTCGCGAGGGTGACGGAGGGCAGGTGGCTCCCGCGGAAGCCGCTGCGGGCCTCGAAGTCGACATAGTGAGTCGCGAACCAGGCGAACGGGAAGATCTGGAAGGCCGAGAGGGCGACACCCAGGACGATGCCCGCGGCCGAACGGAGGACGGACATCCCGATGGTGGCCCACGGGGTTCTTGAGGCGATGATCCTGAAGAGGAAGTAGAGGGCTGCTGCGTAGATCGCATAACCCGTGATCGCGGGGAAACCTCCCAGGAGCATGCTCGCGACCACGAGGCCCAGGGGAAGAGTGTCACTCCACCTGTGACGTGTCGCGAGACGGTCACTCGCCCAGAACAGAAGGGGAATCATCGCTGCGACGCGCGTCTGCGGCCAGTTCGTCCATGCGAGCATGAACCCGCTCGCCACGAAGACCAGGGTGGAGAGCGGAGCGGTGAACGCGGGCAGGTGCCATTGACGCCGCATGAGGAGGTGCATGCCCAGGCCGATGGCGGCGATCTCGAGGAGCTTCACACCGGCTGTCGCGGAGGAGGCCGGAAGGAACCACCAGGGCAGCGACAGTGGCGAGAAGACCGCGGCATTCGGCAGCGCGCCGAGTTCGCCTCCGCCATTGTTGAACGGGTCCCACTGTGGGAAACTGCCGTCCTTCGTGCTCCGGACGATCAACTCCGCCATCGGGGTGGCGGAGTCGATGGTGTCGCCGATGCCGACATTGGTCACCTCCTGGTGACCGACGGAGGTGATCCAGGGGGCGAAGTGGGTCATCAGCTCCGTGCCGAGGAACACCTTCCCCGACGAGAGGCCAGGAATGACCGTCAGCGCCGAGAAGGCGATGACCAGGAACCACCCGATGACCGTGAGTGCCACATCAGCAGTGACCCTCGACCGGTTGTGGGTCCCGTGGGTCCAACGCCGTCCTGCGGCGTCCACCGTCGGCTCGCCGTTCCCGACCTCCTCCATCGCTCCCGCCTTCCGGGTCAGCACGGTGCCTGCTCCGGACTCGTGGCCGTCCCGGTGCCGGGTGCGGGATCCGGGTGACGCGCGAAGAAGGAGGCCAACAGACCCCAACCGATGTCCGCAATGGTGAGGAGGATCCTCGACAGGAGGACCACGGCCAGCACTGCGCCCTGGTTGAGGTGTCCCTGGAGGACAGCGGCCAGTACGACCTCGCGGACGCCGATCCCTGCAGGCACGAAGAACACGAGGAATCCGACCGTCCAGGCGAGCGCGTAGCCCCCGGTGGCGAGCAGGAAGGTGCCCACGGAGCTGTCCATGCCCATCGCGGTGAGGATCAACCACACCTGGAATCCGGACAGGATCCACGCTCCGAAGGACCACAGGACGGCAGTTCCGAGCGCCCTCCAGGTGAGGTCCGTCTCCAGGGGCTCGCGATGGGTCAGGCGGAGCAGTGCCGCGATCAGTCTGTTGAGGACGGGTGGTGCCAGCAGGACTGCCAGCACGGGCAGGAAGATGGCTGTCCAGCCGTAGTCGTGGCGGACGCCTCCCGGACCCACCAGCAACGTGAGGACCGCGAACACGAGTCCAGTGAGGATCGAGACCAGCATCGAGGTGAGCAGGACCGCCAGGGAACGGCGCCGCGAGATCTGGTGCTCGACGCCTGCCTCTGCTGCGGCGACGAAGTTCCACACCCCGCCGGGCAGGTACTTGGCGACCTGGGAGGTGAAGAACACGGTCGCCGCCGCCGTGGCCTTCACAGGACGCCCGAGACCATTCAGCAGGGAGCGCCAGGAGAACATCGTGAGCAGGACGTAGGCGAAGGAGGAGAGCGTCGCCAGCAAGGCGGACCACCAGGTGAGCTCCCGGAGCGCTGCGACGAAGGGATCCCATTGGTCGACCACCGCCCAGATTGCGGCGATGATGGCGATCGCCATGAACGAGGCACGGAACCAACTGGACCTGAGGATGCCCGAGACGCGCTTCATGCGAGCACCTCGTCGAGGGGAGCGACAACCTCGGCCGGTGTGAACCGGGCGTCGGCTCTCGTGCCCGAACGTCGCCGCATCTCGACGAGGCGGGCTCCGTCGAGTTCCACGAGGATGCGGGCGAGATCCTCCGGCGCTCCGGGGCGGCACCAGAGCGCATCGTCCCCGAGGACCTCACGTTGGGGCGCAGTGTCGGAGGTGATGACAGCGCAACCGGCTGCCATGCCCTGGTAGACCTTGTTGGGGACGACCCTGAGTGCCTTGGGCGTCGTTCCGAGGATTCCCAGGCAGAGGTCATGGCGGGCGACCAGTGAGGGCAGGTCTGCGGAGTCCACCCAGTCGACCCAGGTGACCTGGGTCGTGCCGAGGATGTCTCGACAGGTGTCGTAGTCCTGCCCGGTGCCGACCATCGTGATCCGGAGGTCCCGCTCCGATGCGGCCCTCCTGAGGCCCTCCGCAATGGCGGGTGCGCCCTGCAGTGGCGTGAACAGTCCGAAGAAGATGACGGACAGCGTGCGGTCGATGTCCTCAGCGGGGCGGCGCGCGTGGAACCACGCCATCGGTGCGCCCACCGGTACCACCACCACCTTGGAGCGGAGATCCGCTGGCACCAGTTCCCGATGCGCTCCGGTGTCGACGATCACGACGTCGGCCGCCCTCAGTGCCATTCGATCCAGACGGCGCAGGAGAGCGGTGCGAACACCCTCCTTCGTCCCCCGGTCCGTGGCGGTGCCGGCGGCGAAGACCAGGTGGTCGAGCACGATCCGTGTGCGCGGGTAGAGGAGCCGGGCGAGGAGGACATCGAAGTGGCCGAGGTACCCGACCAGGACGACGTCGGGGTGAGAGGTTCCCCGGAAGCGCAGACTTCCCGCTGCAAGTGACAGCCAGCGCAGGAGGAGTGTGAGGACGAAGTGGGCCAGCTGGGTCGGATGGGAGAGGGCGGCCACCCGCCCGGCAGTCCCGATTCCCAGCGGGCGGTTCAGCTCGGTGACCGCGTGACCGCGGGTACGCATGCCGTCGAGGAGCACCCCCACCCTCGGGTGCGAGCGGACATCATACGTGCCGAACCCGAGCACGCGCATCACTCACCGTCCTCCACCCGGGTGGCGGTTCCGTCCAGGGTCACGGGAGGAGTCACTGCTCCGAACTGGAGTCTCTTGATGCGTTCGAGCCCGTCCTCGAGAAGGACTCGGTTGGTCCGTTGCAGGTCAGCGATGATCAGAATGGCGAGGGCCAGGAAGGCGCCGACCGTCAACGATGATCCCAGCACCAAGGACTGGATGTGCCCCGCGCTCTCGCCCATCAGCCAGAAGACGAAGAACCGCACCAGGGGGATGATGCCGATGACGCCCATCACTGCTGCAATCCAGCCGAGGATCACATAGGGCTTGAACATCAGGTACGACCTCACGATCGCCGTACCCGACTTGAACATGTGCTGCCAGATGTTCTTGAAGAGCCGGGACTCCCTCGTCTTGGGATTGGTCGTGACGGGGACCGAGGCGATGCGAAGGCGCTTGTTCCCCGCCTGGATGATCGTCTCCATGCAGTAGGAGAACTGTGTGACGACGTTGAGTCTGTACAGGGCCTCCCTCGAGTAGGCCCGGAACCCGGAGGCCGCATCCGGGAGCTTCGTGCCTGCGGCGTGGTTGACCACGGCGGAGCCGATGTGCTGCATCTTCTTCTTGAACCAGGAGAACTCGGCGATCTTCGCAGTCTGGCGGTCCGCGATCGCGATGTCCGCATCGCCGTCGACGACCGGGCGCACCAGCTCCGGAATCATGGCCTGGGGGTACTGGTTGTCACCGTCGGTGTTCACGACGATGTCGGCACCATGCGCCAGTGCATAGTTCACACCATCGCTGAAGGACCGGGCGAGCCCCATGTTGCGGGCATGGGTCACGAAGTGGTGGACGCCGAGCTCGCGGGCCACCTCGATGGTTCGGTCGGTCGAACCATCGTCGATGACGAGGATCTCGACCTGGTCGACGCCGTCGATGTGCCGTGGGATCGACTTGAGGACGAGAGGGAGGGTCTCCTCTTCATTGAGGCAGGGGATCTGGACGAAGACGCGCACTCGGTGTCCTCCTGGTGCTGGCGGTGTGTGGACGGAAGGAGACCTGCTCTTCATCCGTCGTCCCGTTCATGGTAGCGGGCTCGCTGTCGTCCTCCGCGCCGACGTGGTCAGGGCCACCATCTTCCGCGTCACGAGCCCTCGGTCGGGGCGACAGGGGAGGGCGATGAGTCCGCCTCCGTCCCACGTCGTGGACCTCATCCGCGGACACCGACCCGCCGAGTTGACGGTTCCCCGTCCCCGGTACTGCACTGTGGGTGTGGATGCGGTGAGCAGGTGTTCGGAAGTGCAGGCTGGAGACTTCACCGGCTGCAAGTCCATCCGAGCCTGGCGGCCGGTCCGTCCGCTGGCGACCCGGGGATCCCGTCATCGTGAGTTCCCGGAGCTGCGGAGCACAGACCCCGGATCCGCGGTGGTCCACGTTCTCGACGGTGATGCACCGGCGCGAGCGGGGGCCACATGCCGTCCGTAGAACGTCGGGAGAAGGAGAGGGACACACGTCCGCCGTTGCGGATGGTGGCTGTCACTGGTCTCCTGGTCGCTGTCGTCGTCCTCCTGTGGGTCTTGGGGGAGCCGCATGCCCCCGAGCTGGAGCCGGAGCCTGGACCGGGGAATCTGTACTTCCTTTCGAACGCTCTGACAGGCGGTGACGCCGACTCGGTGATCGCTTTCGGTCGGCCGGAGGACACCTCCCTGGTCGGCGACTGGGACGGAGACGGTGTCGACACCCTTGCCGTCCGGAGGGGATCGACGTTCCTGTTCACGAACTCGAGTGGAGGCGGGGCAGCGGAGTTCTCCGTCACTGTCGGTCGTGGCACCGACGACGTCCTCGTCGGCGACTGGGACGGCGACGGGAGGGACAGTCTGGCGCTGCGCAGGGGCAACACCTACTACGTCTTCCTCACGCTGCACGGGGGTCCGGCAGACTCCGAGTTCGTCTTCGGTCATGACTCGGACCTGGCCCTCGTGGGTGACTGGGACGGCGACGGTTCCGATACCCTCGCGGTGCGGCGTGGTGACGAGTACCTCTTCCTCGACACCCTCCACGGGGGGGAGGCCGACCGTACCCTCACCTTCGGCAGGGCCACGGACCAGGTCTTCGTGGGTGACTGGGACGGCGATGGTGTGGACTCACCCGTCGTGAGGCGCGCCAACCTCTACCTGGTCATGGACGGCTTCGACGCTGACGACGTCGTCGCGCGATTGGTGTACGGCCTGATCACGGATTTCGCGATCGTCGGGGACTGGGACGGGGACGGATCCGACACCCTGGGTGTCAGACGGCTGCAGACGTCGAACGGGCAGGGTGATGCCGCCGATTTCGGGCAGCGTGACAGCATGAGGGCTTCTGGGAACGTTTCCGACTACGTGTCGGCGGCTGCGCCCACCGTGATCGGCTTCCCCGTCGGTTCTGCCGAGACCATTGGGACCGGATGGGCCTCCAACACCGCGAACGTGACACCGTTCAGGCACTCGTCCCTCGTCACCGCGGTGCGTGACGGCGAGGAGACCCAGACGGTCGCCTACTACAACGAGCAGGGGAGACTGGTCCTGGCACGCCACAGTCCGGGCTCGGGGCGGGGTTGGGAGACCTCCGTCACGCAGTACACCGGCAATGTCGCAGATGCCCACGATTCCATCTCGATCGCAGTTGACGGTGACGGATACCTCCACGTCGCGTGGGGAATGCATGCGAGCACCATGCAGTACGCCCGCTCGACGGAACCCTGGTCGCTGGAACTGGGGCCCGTGACCCCGGTGACCGGCCTGAACGAGGAAGCGGTCACCTACCCCGAGTTCTACGCGCAGAGCGACGGCAATCTCTTCCTCCTGTACCGCGACGGTGGCTCAGGGTCCGGGAACCTGGTCGTCGACCACTACGACACCGCGAAGCAGGAGTGGTCACAGACGCAGGGCGATCTGATCGACGGGAAGTCCTCCGGACTGTCCCCCTACTGGCAGGCGGTGGTCGATTCCCGTGATCGCCTCCAGATCACGTGGGTGTGGCGCTCGAGCGGGGTCGACACAGTGAACGAGGATCTGGCGTACGTCCGCTCGACGGACTCCTCGGGAAGGACATGGCAGCGCTCGGACGGGACCTACGTGACAGTCCCGGTCACGAGGACTCGTGCCGAGACGATCGTGACCATCCCCGAGGGGCGCCAGCTCATCAACCAGACGTCGATGGCGGTCGATGACGACGACGTGCCCTACGTCGTGTCGTACTGGAGGCCGGAGGGTGAGGTCGTCCAGTACATGGTGGTGCACCTCTCGAACACCGGGTGGGAGGTCGAGGACACCGGCATCCGGTCCACCGACTTGGACCTATCGGGAGGCGGGACGAAGGCACTGCCGGTGGGGCGTCCCCAGATCCTCGTCTCGGGTCGATCCTCTTCGGCGGTCGTCCACCTGGTTCTGCGCGACGTCGAGAGGGGCGAAGTCGCGACGCTGGCGGTCAGGGAACCCACCAGTGGTGCGTGGACCCTGACCGACCTCACCGACGTGTCCCTGGGCCAGTGGGAGCCGAGTGTCGACAGCGCTCTCTGGAGGCGCACCGGACGACTGGACATCTTCGTCCAGAAGACGATCCAGGTCGACGGAGAGGGACTGGGCTTCCACCAGGCGGAGGGGGTCCAGGTCCTGCACGTTCCGGCGTCGGCTCTGGGCACGGACATCGGGGAGCCATAGGGCGCGCACGGGGCACGGGCCACGTGGGAGGGGCCCAGCTCTCCGGACGACGGGTGTCATGCCTGTCTGGTTGCCGGTCGTCCGCTCTTCCGTGCCCGGTCCACCGTCCCCGTTCCAGTCGACGACCAGGACCTTGGACCGGGAGGAAAGGGGACACAATGAGTCCCTCGGGATGTGGATGGGTGTCGGAGAGCTCACGGCGATTCTCCCTCACGGGTGTGCGATCCGTGAGCAGTCAGGGTTGACGGGAGGCGCGGCAGGTCGGTGTGGCGACGCCACGGTACCGAGCAGGGACTCCCCAGAACCACCTGGCCGGGCCCTCGGGGGCGCCCATCTACGCCCCCGTGGACAGTTCAGTCCCTCTTGAAGAGGTCGCGGGTGTAGACCTTGTCAGTGACGTCGGCGAGTTCGGGGTCCCACCTGTTGGTGACGATGATGTCGCACCGTGTCTTGAAGGACTCCAGGTCGTGGGTGACTTCGCTGCCGAAGAAGTCGGGCTCATCGAGGGTGGGCTCGTAGACGATGACGGGGTAGCCCTTGGCCTTGATGCGCTTCATGACGCCCTGGATGGAGGAGGCGCGGAAGTTGTCCGACCCGGTCTTCATGGCGAGACGGTAGATGCCCACGGTGGGGCGTTGGACACCTCGGTCCTTGAGTTGGGCGAGTTCGTGGAGGATCTCCTCGGCGATGAAGTCCTTGCGTGTGCGGTTGGCGTCCACGATGGCGCCGATGAGGTTCTGGGGGACCTCGTCGTAGTTGGCCAGCAGCTGCTTGGTGTCCTTGGGCAGGCAGTAGCCGCCGTACCCGAAGGAGGGGTTGTTGTAGTGGGACCCGATCCTGGGGTCCAGGCCCACGCCCTGGATGATCTTTGAGGCGTCGAGGCCCCGGATGTCGGCGTAGGTGTCCAACTCGTTGAAGTAGGCCACGCGCAGGGCGAGGAAGGTGTTGGCGAAGAGCTTGACGGCTTCGGCCTCGGTGGCCGCCATGAACAGGGTGGGGATGTCGGTGTCCTCCGCGCCCTGGGCGAGCAGGCCCGCGAAGGTGTGGGCCGCCTGGTCGAGCTCGGTGGTGTGGGGGGTGTCGTGGGGGACACCGACGATGATGCGGGAGGGGTGGAGGTTGTCGAAGAGGGCGCGTCCCTCGCGCAGGAACTCAGGGGAGAAGAGAAACTTCGCCCCCGGGTAGCGGGTCACCAGGGACTGGGTGTAGCCCACGGGGACGGTGGACTTGATGACCATGACCGCTGCGGGGTTGACGGAGAGGACCAGGTCGATGACCTCTTCGACGTAGCCGGTGTCGAAGAAGTTCTTCTTCGGGTCGTAGTTGGTGGGGGCGGCGATCACCACCAGTTCCGCGGTCCTGTAGGCGCTGGCACCGTCGAGGGTGGCGTTCAGGTCCAGGGTGCCCGAGGCGAGGCGCTCCTCGATGTCCGTGTCACGGATGGGGGAGCGACCACTGTTGATGAGGTCCACCTTCTCGGCCACCACGTCGACCGCGCTCACCGAGTTGTGCGCCGCCAGCAGCACCGCCAGCGACAACCCCACGTACCCCGTACCCGCCACCGCAATCCGCATGACCCCACCGTCTCCTTCAGATGACTTCCCTGATGACCGCGGGCGCCCTGTACCCCGGCGCGCCACTCGCAACAGACTACAAGGGTGTGCCCCTTCGATCGGGCGCGGAGCTGCCCCCCACCTTCTCCAGCCGGGCAATGCGCGCGCGGTCCTCCCCGCCGTGGACCCCCGGGTCGACCATGACCACGGAGCGCCCCTCTGCCCAGTGGGACACCACGGCCCGTGCGTCATCGATGGGGTTCGTCGACATGACGAGGACGCGGGAGGGACCCGGGTCGACGGCCTCCGCGCTGGTGCCCCGGAGGCCCCGGCCGAGGTCCCGGATCCTCACCGGTCCGCCCGGACCGCCAGCGGCGCCCCTGTCTGCGACGACCAGGTCCGTAGGGACGACCGGTGCGATCTCGAGCGCATCCGACTGGGCGGACAGCTCGGCCAGGGCGTCCAGGACCCCGTCGGGCAGTGGGGTCGGCCAGGACAGTGCCAGGGGAGTGACGGCCTGGGCGAGCACCCAGCACCCCTCCGCTGCTGCAGCGAGGTGTTCGGGACCGATCCGCTCGCTCACCCAGACGTCGGCGGCGGGAACCTCGGATGCCGCTCCGGCGCCCGTCCCGGCCCCGGCCACCCCGCCCCCACCCATGGAGGGGGCGGCGACGCCCTCGTCGATCCCGGCCACGCCGGTCCCGACGGACCGCCATCCCGACAGCCAGGCGGCCGCCAGCCAGGTCACGGACTGCCAACTGCGACCCAGGTCGACCCGGATCGTGCCGGTCGGCGTGGTGTCCTCCGGCCAGCCGTCCACACTGCTCGGAGCCT
>NZ_CCXH01000158.1 GCF_000820725.1 Actinomyces polynesiensis
CCACGGCGTCCTCGAACAGGTCCCCGGCGAGGTCCCCGGCCAACAGGTTGGCGGTCTTCGCCAGCCACCGGGCGGCCACGCCACCCCCCAGCTCCGTGCGGGACTCCCCGTACCAGGTGAGGACGGGACCCGGGCGGGCGGCGAGGTCGTGGATCAGCTGTGGCAGTTCCATGTCGTCACGCTAGACCAGAAGGGGGCGCGGATCGACCCCGGCAAGTGGCGCGAATCACGTTCGGTGCGACCCCTCCCTGGGCCCAAGGGCCCATGTGTCACAGGGTTCCCCGGATCGGTGGGGTGCGGGTGGGGATCCGGGTGCGAGGGCGCGGGGCGTCCTCGCAGGCTCCCTGCACGGGCGTCCAATTACATCCATCCGGCTTGACGTCGACGCATGACACGCGTGTAATTCACATACCGTGTTGCAGAGGCGAGGAGACGACACCGTGTGGAACATCTTGGGCGATGGGCCCTTGACGTGGTCCGATGCGTCGGACGTCGACAGCTTCGCCCGGA
This sequence comes from Actinomyces polynesiensis, assembly GCF_000820725.1. Classification (GTDB taxonomy): domain Bacteria; phylum Actinomycetota; class Actinomycetes; order Actinomycetales; family Actinomycetaceae; genus Pauljensenia; species Pauljensenia polynesiensis. The sequence continues at coordinate 511 of NZ_CCXH01000158.1, forward strand.
CGGACGGTCCGTTGGCCTGGCAGCAGCACGCGCTGTGCGCCCAGACCGACCCGGAGGCCTTCTTCCCCGAGAAGGGCGGCTCCACGCGTGAGGCGAAGGCCGTGTGCGAGTCCTGCACCGTGCGCGCCGAGTGCCTGGAGTACGCCCTGGCCAATGACGAGCGCTTCGGCATCTGGGGTGGGCTCTCGGAGCGCGAACGGCGACGCTTCAAGCGCCTGGCGGTGTGACCACCACCCGCAGCGGGGTCGTCGCGATCGTCGTCACCCGCGGAGACACTCCCTTCCTCGCCACCACCCTGCGCGGCCTCGCAGCGCAGACCCTGGTCCCCGACCAGGTCGTCGTCGTGGACGCGGGTGGCCCCGCACCCCTGCCGGACCCGCTCCCGGCCCTCCGTCCCGCCACGACGCTCGTGGTGCACGAGGGCGGGGCCCGCAACCTGGGTGACGCCGTGCGTCGCGCAGCGCAGGACCCCCGGGCGGCGGCTGCCCTGGGTGCAGCGCGCTGGTGGTGGGTCCTCCACGACGACTCCGCCCCCGAACCCACCTGCCTCCAGCGTCTGTGGGAGGTCGCCGACCAGGGGAGGACGACCGCCGTCGTCGGACCGAAGCAGGTGACGTGGGACGGTGGGCACGTCCTCGAGGTCGGGATCGAGGCGACCCGCAGCGGTCGCCGACTCGATGCCCTCGCTCCCGGTGAGATCGACCAGGGGCAGTACGACGACCGCTCGGACGTGCTGGCGGTCGGCACCGCCGGCATGCTCGTCGAGCGTGGGGTCTGGGAACAGCTCGGCGGGACCGACCCCCTGCTGGGTCCCTTCGGGGACGGCCTGGAGTTCGGGCGCCGCGCGCGACGCGCCGGGTACCGGGTGGTCCTGGCGCCCCGGGCCCGCGTGCGGCACGCACGCCGCTCCCTCGAACCCTGGCCCCCCACGGGGGACCCCCACGCCCGCGACGTCTCCTTCCGCCGTCGACGCAGCGCGCAGCTGGTGAACTGGTTCCTGGCCGTCTCCTGGTGGCAGGTGCCCTTCCTGGTGCTCGGGCTCCTCCTGTGGTCCCCGCTGCGTGCATTCGGGAGGCTGCTCACGGGGGCCTCCCGACTCGCACCTGACGAGACCGCCGCGTGGTGGGACCTCGTCCGCGCCACCCCGCACCTGCTCCGCTCCCGTCTGCGCAACGCCCGCGGGGCCAGGCTCCCACGCTCGGTCCTGGCGCCCCTGGAGTCCTCGCGGCGTGCCCTGGCCACCGAGGCGCGCCTCGCACGTCGCATCCGTCGTTCCGGGGGGCCGGTCACCCCGCTCGACCCGCTGGTGGTCGCCTCACTGCGACGACACGGCCGCCGTACGCGGGCCGGGCTCTCGGGACTCCTGACGGCCACGACGCTCGTCGCCCTGGTCGTCTGGGCGCGGTTCCTCGGGGGCGTGAGCGGTGCTGCCTGGGCCGGTGCGCCCAGCCGCTGGGGAGATCTCTGGTCCTCCACCTGGGCCGCCTGGATCCCGGGCGGGGACGGGTCCCCCGGACCCGCCGACCCGGTGCTCATCCCGCTCTCCCTGCTCAGTGCCCCCTTCGCCGCCCTGGGCATCAGCGCGGGCACCGTGTGGACGTGGTTGCTGGTCCTCGCCGTCCCCCTGTCGGCCTGGACGGCCTGGGCCCTCGGCGCGACCCTGACGACCTCCGTGCCTGTGCGGGTGGCCGCGGGTCTGGCCTGGGCCGCCATGCCCGCCCTCACGCTCTCCGCCTCCCAGGGACGGCTCGCCGCCGTCCTCGTGCACGTCCTGCTCCCCCTGGTGGCCTGGGGATGGCTGCGACTCCTCGCACCGGCTCCCGTCCTCGTCACCGCAGGTGCCGACGGGTACGTCACCGCGGACACCGCCCAGCGCCGCGCGGGAGTCGCCGGAGCCACCGCGCTCACCCTGGCGGGCGTCACCTGCGCCGCCCCCTGGATGCTCCTCCCGGCACTGCTCGGCGCGGCGGTCGCCCTGGCCGTCACCCGACGTCGGGCACTCGACCTCGCCCTCAGCGTCGTGCCCTCCCTGGTGCTCCTCGCCCCGACCCTCGCCCACCAGTTCCGACGGGCGGACGGCTGGGCCGCCCTGCTCACCACCGGCGGCCCCGCCCTCGCCGTGGGTGCCGCCCCCTCCTGGCAGACGCTGCTCGGCATCCCCTCCGCCGTCTCCTGGCATCCCTGGGTGTGGGCACTCGGCGTCCCGGTGGGTCTCCTGCTGGTGCTGGCCGTCCTCGCCTCCCTGCGCACCGACGAGGGCGCCTGGCTGGTGCGCGGCGGGCTGGGACTGGCGGTGGCGGGAGCCGTCCTCGCGCTGCTGCTCGGACACGTCGACGTCGCCTTCCTCGCCCCCACCGGCGGGACGACCGCCGCCGGTGTCGCCCACGCCTGGGCCTCCCCCGCGCTCTCCCTCGCCGGCCTGGGGCTCCTCGTCGCCTGCCTGCGCGCCTCGGTCTCGCCCCTGCCCTGGGACGACCCGCGCCACCGGCCCGTCCGGCTCCTGGCCTGCGTGGTGGGTGCCTGCTCCGTCGCGGCCCTGG
>NZ_CCXH01000159.1 GCF_000820725.1 Actinomyces polynesiensis
GACCACGTCACCCCCCTCCGGGGTGCGGCGGTCCCTGCCGTGAGCCTGCAGGCGCAGCTCTCGCAGACGGCCTCCCGGGTGCTCGTCCTCACCCGCGGGACGGACGGCATCCGCGCCGAGGTGCTGCGGGGGGCTGGCCCCCTGCTGACCGACGCCTCCGCCGGGACACGTCTGGGCGAACTCGTGGACCTGCGCACCGGGCAGGAGGACGCTGCGGACGCGGACCTCGAGCAGGCGGTGGTCACCCTGGTGGAGTACCCCGACGACGCCTCGGTGCTCACCCTCGCCCAGCACGCCATCGACACGGTCCTGCTGCCCGACACCACCTCCGCGGAGGGCAGGCGGATGGCTGAGGCCCTCGACCGCGCCCCAGGGGTCGAGAAGGTCGGGACCACCGACCAGGGTGTGCTGTGGCGGGTGCGGCCCCAGGACGTCGTCCCCGCGCGGGTCGTGGTGGAGGGCGAGGACACCGTGACGACGGTGCGCGCGGGATGGCTGGGCGTCGACGCAAACCTGGACGCGGGTGTCTCCGGCACCCTGGTCCTGGCGGAACGGGCGGACCGCGCCTGGCGCGCGAGCGTGGACGGGACCCCGCTGGCCGCCACCGTGGCGACGTCGGGCACCTGGCGCCAGGCCTTCGAGCTGCCCGCCAGCGGCCACCTGGTCGTGGAGTTCCGCCCGTGGTGGCTGCTGACCTGGCGCCTCCTGTGCGGACTGACCCTGGTCGGCTCCGCCGTGGCCGCCGTTCCCGTGAGGAGGAGGCACCGATGAGCCCGACCCGTCGACGGGTCCTCGCGATCGGGACCACGGTCGCCCTCGTGGCCTCCCTGGCGGCGGTGGGGACCGCCGACCTGTGGGCGCCGACCCCGGGGGGCGGGGTCCCGGACCTGCCCACGGTCGCTGTCGCACCCACCTCGGTGACCCTCGCCTGTGCACCCGGCACGGACGACCCTTCTGACGCCGGCGCGACGCTGGCCCCCGGGGCGGACTGGTCCTCGCGGGGCACCGTCAGCGGGACGGGCACGCCGTCACTCACCGTCGGGGCCTCCGACCCCACCGGCACCCTGGACGTCCCCACCGCCGTGGTCGTGGCCGGTCAGGGGGGAGGCGAACTCCGGGGACTCTCCCTGCTGCCCTGCACGGCGCCCACCAGCGACCAGTGGGTGGCCGCCGGGTCGACCGAGGTGGGGGAGGACCTGCTGCTGGTGCTCTCCAACCCCTCGACCTCCGCCTCACGGGTGACCATCACCTCCTACGGGGCCTCCGGACGGAGCCAGGACGCCGCCCAGTCGGTCAACGTGCCCGCCGGTCAGGTGGTGGTGCTGGTGCCCGCCACCTGGTTCCCCGACGAGGACCGCCCCTCCTTCCACCTCGTCGCCGACGGACCCGGTGTCTCGGCGTGGGTGCAGTCCTCCGGTCTCGACGGCGAGGTGCCCACCGGTCTCAGCTCCGCCGCCGCCACCCAGCCGGGGACTGACCTGGTCCTGCCCGGGGTGAGCGCGGGCTCCGCGGCCACCCTGCGCCTGGTGGTCCCCGGCGACGAGGGCGCCCACGTCTCCGTGGCCGTCTCGGGGAGCAAGGGGGTCGAGTCGCTGGCGGGCGCGGAGGACCTCGAGGTCGACGCGGGTGTCCCCCTGGACGTCGACCTGACGGGCATCCCGGACGATCCCGGTGCCCTCGTCGTCACCTCCGACGTGCCGGTCGTGGCGACGGCCGAGGTGCGGACCCAGGGGGCGGCGTGGCCGGACTCCGACCAGAAGTGGGGTGGACGCACCCTGGTCGTCCCCTCGACCCCCACCACCTCCGTGGACCTGCCGGGGGCGGAGGTCCTCTCCGGGATCGTGGAGGACCAACTCACGACGGACCCGCTGCGGGCGACCACCGTGGGCACGGACAGCGGCGGGGGCGACGTGGCGGCCCGGCTCCTCGTGACGGCACCTGCGGACACGGCCGCCACCGTCGACGTCGCGGGCACCACCGTGGACGTGCCCGCCGGGGCGAGCGTGCTCACCGACCTGCCCGCGGACGCGGGACAGCTGACCTCGGACGTGGCGGTGGACGTGGCACTCGTGGTCCGTGCCGGGACCCCGACGGGGGACCTGTCGGCGGTGTGGGCGTTGGGGAGTGCCGGTATCGACACGGGCGACGTGGCGGTCGACCTGCAGCCCTGAGCCGCGCCCGGCGAGGGTGCTCCGGGTTCAGGCGGCCCCGTGGTCGAGGTCCTCGGGGGAGACGGCCACCACCCGGGAGATGCGGTCGATGAGGAGAGCCCGCACCAGTCCCTCCAACTCGTCCCCGCGCGCGGCGCGCTGTTCGACGGGCAGACGGTAGACGACGATCCTGTCGGCGAGACCGCGGCGACGGTCGGAAGGAAAGAGGCGGGCCAGCACCATCGAGTGGTCCTCCCACTCCGCGGGGTCCGAGGGCGGCACGTCCTCGATGCCGAACTCGATGCTGGAGACGATCGGCCAGCGGCGGATGAAGTCCTCCACCATGTCCGCCACGAGCTCGTCGAAGCGCTCACGCCGCGTGTGCCACACCGGTGTCCCGGGGAAGAACATCGGCCCGCGGGGTCCGCGTCCGTGACGGTCGCGTCGGGGTCGGGCATGGAGTGGCACCCCGCCAGACTACCCGCGTGTGGCCCGCTCCTCCGCAGGGGTGGCGGGGTGCGGTACGGTCGGGGCGTGCGTCTACTGGTGTGCCCACGGTGTCACTTCCCCGTGTGGCTGGAGAGCCTGACCTGTGAGAACTGCGGCACCGAGCTGCTCCTCGACGCCCGGACGCTGCGGATGGCGCCCATGCGTCGGACACCGGGGGACCGGGCGGGTGCACCACCGGAGGGTGGGGGTGCCGGCCCCGCCCTCGTCCCCTGCGCGAACCGTCCCCTCGGCTGCAATTGGGCGGTGCTCCCCGACAGTGGGGACCGCCTGTGCTACTCGTGCCGCCTCACCCGGAGACATCCCGAGCAGGGGGACTCCGCGGCATTGGGGAAGCTCGGTGTCGCCGGACAGTCCAAGAGGCGCCTCCTCGTGGGGCTGGCGGACCTCGGACTGCCCGTGGTGCCGTACTGGGTGCGCGAGGGTGGACTCGCCTTCGACCTGCTGTCCTCGCAGTCACCGGGGGTCGGCCCGGTGGTCATCGGTCATGCGAACGGTGTCATCACCATCGACCTGGCGGAGTCCCTCGACGACTACCGCGAGGCCCAACGCGTACGCCTCGACGAGCCCTACCGCACGATGCTCGGCCACTTCCGCCACGAGGTCGGCCACTACTACGAGTGGCAGCTCGTCGAGGAGCCGGGCGGGGACCTGCTCGAGGAGTGCCGGGAGATCTTCGGGGACGAGCGGGCCTCCTACCAGGAGGCCCTGTCCCGCCACTACTCCGAGGGCGCACCCGAGGGGTGGCAGGACTCCTTCATCTCCGAGTACGCGACGATGCACCCCTGGGAGGACTTCGCCGAGACCTTCGCCCACTACCAGCACATCCTCGACACGCTGACCACCGTCGCCAACGGTGGGCTGCGGCTCACGCCCGACAGTGACTCACCGTTCCTCGCGCAGGAGGTGCACCCGCGCAGCAGCTACGCGCAGCGTCCGTTCACCGAGGCCCTGGCCGACTGGCGGCCGGTCTCCCACCTGCTGAACCGCGCCAACCACGCCATGGGCAAGGGGGACCTGTACCCGTTCCGCATCCCCGACCCCGTCGTGCGCAAGCTCGGGTTCATCCACCGGGTCGTGGACTCCGTACGGACAGGGCACCCGTTCGTCGGACTGTAGGCAGCGCCCACGCCGGACGCCCCGGGTGCGCGAGCGCGGGCGAGGGCGCGACCGGTCAGTCCCTCAGTGCCCGGATGGCACCGACGAGTGCGTGCCCGGCGATGTGCAGGACGGGGATCCCCACGGCGAGGGCCACGATCGGGTTCGGCGCGAAGTGCAGACGATCGCCACGCCGCACGTACGCCCCCACCGGCAGGGAGACCCCGCCGGCACCGGCACCCCGTCTCCCCTTGTCGTCACCGGAGCCGAAGCCCCCGGTGACGATCGAGACAGGCACGAACTCCCGGCCGTCGACGGTGCGAGTCTCCCCGTAGGCGGCGTTGACACCGACGGAGGCGGAGAGCTTGTCGAGCTCCAGTGCGAAGTCGGGCATGCGCCCAGCCTACAGAGCACGCAGGGACTCCGGGCGACCTGTGGGAGCGTGCAGCGCCGATGGTGCGCACCGGGTGGCGTGTCGTCGGTTCCCGGAGGGGTGGTGCCCGGTCGTGAGATGGGTCCCCGTCCACTGGCTGGCGCTGTGGGTCGACCCGGCTGTGGTCGGTGGCGTACCGATCTCGTCAACACCGTGGCCACTGCAGGGTGCCCTGGTCACCGTGGCGCGCTCGATGCGCGTCACGAGGAACCACCGCATCCCGGTGCGCAGGTGGCACCAGCCGATGAGGTACCAGCGCCCGTTCGTGGAGGCGAAGATCACCGGTTCCACGTCCCGCGTGGTCTTCTCTCCGGTGCGGGAGGTGTAGCGGATGCGCACGATCCGCTGCTCCGCCATCGCCTCTTCGAGTGCCGATCTCACGACCCGCGGGGGGAGCCCCTTCCGTGTCGACCCAGATGCGACGTGCGAGCTGGTCCGCCTCCCTGCGAGTACGGGGATCGAGGACATCCATGATCTTCCTGACGCCCGCCGCAGCGAGGTCGGCACACGGCGCATCGGACGCGGCCGACACCGCCGCCAGGAGCGCCACGGCCCGGGCCGCGGCGCGCCCAGATGGGCACCCCGCTGTTCTCCAGCGCGTCCAGGTCTCTCTTGACCGTGCACACCGACACGCCGAGTTCACGTGCCAGCCGCTCCGCCGTCCTCCTCGTCCCCGGCCACTGGTTGGGTGCCTGGGCGTGGGATGAGGTGCAGGAGCAGCTGACCGCCCGGGGGCGTCGGGCAACGGCACTCACCCTGCCCGGTCTCGACGAGGCAGACCCCGATCGCGGCTCCAGGACACCCGACGACCAGGTCGCGGCGATCGGGCAGGCTGGTGCGGCCGAAGCGGGGCCCGTGGTCATCGTGGCCCACAGCGGGGCGAACGCGCCGGTGAGCGTCGTGCTGGACCACCACCCCTTCCTCTTCCCGTGTGGCTCTTGTCGCGCCGCCTGCGTGCCTGCGGACCCTGCAGGTGCACCGGCCGTAGGGTGTGACCGTGATAGCGGCACGGCACTGTTCGAAACCGGGATGTGGCAGGCCCGCGGTGGCCACCCTGACCTACGACTACCAGGACTCCACGGCAGTCCTGGGTCCACTGGCGACCTCGGCCGAGCCGCATGCCTACGACCTGTGCGACATCCATGCGGAGCACCTCACCGCTCCCGTGGGATGGCAGGTGGTGCGCCTGCAGACGAATTTCGACCCGGCCCCGCCCTCGCCCGACGACCTCCTGGCCCTCGTGGACGCGGTGCGCGAGGCGGCCCGCAACGAGCCTCCCCGCACCACGCACGGTTCCGCCCGGCGCGGTCCGGACCGTGGCCCATTCGCCACCGCCGTGGCCGAGGCCGCCGAGGAGTCCCCACTGGACCCGGACTCGCCCTATGCGCGCAGGCGGGCACAGTTCCGGGTGGTCAGCGACCCCGAGGAGTAGACCCCGAGGAATAAACCCTGAGGAGTGAACCCTGCGGAGTGAGTCCCGAGGAGTGAGCGCCGCGGGATGGCGACGACCGCCGCTGGGCGGGGCCGCCCTCGCCAGCGGAGGGACTCAGGACTCCCGGCCCCCCGGGCGCCGGGCCTTGGGCGGACGCGGGACCCGGACAGCGCGGTGCCTCAGATCCCGAAGGGCGGACGGTCCGCCTCCCGCCGACGCGCAGCGGCCAGGTCCTCCCGGGTCACGCAGCGCGCGAACTCCCGGTCCCTGAGGATGACCAGCACCGCCGCGATGAAACGCTCGGGATGGGTCCCCGGCGGTGGGGGAGGTGCGACGCGCAGCGCCAGGCGCGAGGCGAGGTCCGACGCGCCATGCGACCTCACCGCGGGCGACATCTGGGGAGCCGCGCGCAGGAAGCCCAGCGCCTCGGACCGGAGGCCGTCCGGTGGGGGCAGGACCTGCGCGGAGGAGGCCCAGGCCGCGAGGTCGGGGGGCATCAGCAGGGGCGCGTTCCACGCGGGTTCCGGCAGTCGGACGACCATCGTCCCGGCGGCCAGGTCGCCCAGGCGCTTGGAACGGGGCGAGACCATGGACGTGACGAGGGCGATCGACCCCAGGCTGAGCCACAGCTCGAGGATGCCCGCCAGCGCGCGGACGAGGGAGTGGCGCGCGGTGACCACGCCCCCGTCGTCCCGCACGACCTGGAGACCCCACGCCCACTTGCCCAGTGAACGTCCTCGGGTGGCGACCTCCACCGACATCGGCACGAGGACGGTCACGAGCACGATGGACCCGATGAACAGGATCCGCTCGGTGGAGGCCGAGGGGCTCTCCACGGCCTCGAACGCCACGAGCAGTGCCACCAGGAAGCCCAGGAGCGCGCAGGCGCCGTCCACCAGCCCGGAGGCCGCGCGCAGCAGCGGGGAGGCGGGGCGGACCTCCAGTTCCACCGCCTCACCGGTGACGATCGACTCCTCACGGATCCGGCGGACCGGGACGACGTCGGTGCTCATGTGTGACACGCTAGCCGACGTGGACATCGACGCACTGAGGGCCTCGCGCGCGGCCTCCTGGGACCGTCTCCACGAACTCTCCCGGCGGCGTCGCATGCCGGGGACCGAGGTCGACGAGCTCTCCGCCCTCTACCGCCAGGGTGCGGCGGACCTCGCCGCCGTGCGCGCGGAGAACCCGGACCCCGACCTCATCCGCCTACTGTCGCGCGACCTCGCTGCGGCGCGTGCACGGCTGACAGGGACGACGGGGGCTTCGGCCGCGTCCGTGTCGTGGTGGTTCCGCGTCTCCCTGCCCGCCGCGCTGCACGCGACCCGCTGGTGGATCGTGGGCGTGACCCTGGCGTTCCTGTTCGTGTCCTCCCTGCAGGCGTGGTGGCTGCTGCGCGACCCGGCGTTGTTCGCGGCGATCGGGTCACCCTCGGAGCTGGAGACCTACGCGCGGCACGACTTCGTGGACTACTACAGCCAGGACACCGCGGCGGAGTTCGGCGCCTCGGTCTGGTTCAACAACGCCTTCATCGTCCTGCAGTGCATCGGCGGGGGCATCACCGGGGTGCTGCCCGTCTACGTCCTCTTCCAGAACGCCCAGGGTCTGGGGGTCTCGGCCGCGGTGGTCATCGAGTACGCGGGGCCCGGGCAGTTCTTCGCCTTCATCCTGCCCCACGGGATCCCGGAGCTCACCGCGGTGTTCATCGCGGGTGCCGCCGGTCTGCGGGTGTTCTGGTCGCTGCTGGTGCCCGGCGCACGCACACGTCTGCAGGCGGTGGCCGCGACCGGGCGGGCGATGGTCACGATCGCCCTGGGACTGGTCGTGCTGCTCTTCGTGTCGGGGATCCTGGAAGGGTTCGTCACCCCCTCCGCCCTGCCCGTGTGGGTGAAGGTCGGCCTGGGGGCGGCGGTCACAGCAGGGGTGTGGGTCCACATCCTCGTGGTGGGCGGACGTGCGGCACGGGCGGGGGAGGCCGGGGACCTGCACAGCGATGCCGGGTATGCCGTGCCCGTGGCCGGCTGA
>NZ_CCXH01000160.1 GCF_000820725.1 Actinomyces polynesiensis
CACAGCGATGCCGGGTATGCCGTGCCCGTGGCCGGCTGAGGTCACCACGTCCACTGTGGCGCGCCCGGGGCCACCGCGCTGCGCCCGGTCAGGCTCCGTGTCCCGGGCGCGCCACGCGCGTGGCGGTGACGCCGTGGTGGGCGGCGGCGATCCGGCGGCGCAGCAGTGCCCCGTAGATGTCGGGTGAACCGACCAGGTCCGCGACGCCCAGGGCTGTGAAGGCGCACAGTGCCACGGGGAGGATGTGCTGGACGTTGCCGACCATCTCCACGGTGAGCATGATCGCCGTCAGGGGGCTCTTCACGCTGCCCGCCAGCGCTCCGGCCATTGCGGCCACCGCGGCGACCGGGACGGCTCCTGCCGGCAGGAGATCGGCCCGGGCCAACAGACCCGCACCCACTGCGCCGGAGAGGGCGCCGACAGTGAGGATCGGCATGAAGATGCCCCCGGGTACCCCCGAGGAGAAACTCGTCATGGTGAACAGCGCCTTGCCGACCCACAGCAGTGCGAGGACCCCCAGGCCGGTACCGGCCCGCTGTGCCAGGGCGATGAGGTTCTCCCCACCTCCCAGCAGGTCCGGGACGGTCATCTGGACCACGATGGCGATCCCCAGCGCCACGCCGAGACGTGCCGGCACCGGGACGCGGGCGTAGAGGTCCTGGAAGCCGAGGAGACCCCGGGTCATCGCGACACCGGTGAGGCCGGAGACCACTCCGATGGCCACCATCCATGGGTAGTCGCCTATGGGCAGGGGATGCAGGGTGGAGAACGCGAGGATCGGCGTCAGTCCGAACACGGCGCTGGCCAGCCCCCCGGCCAGGAAGGCCCCTGCCGCGGCCGCCAGCATGACGGGCCGGGAGAAGGACCGGTGCAGGCCCTCCAGGGCGAAGAACAGACCCGAAAGCGGTGCGGAGAAGGCCGCCGCCAGTCCCGCCGCACCGCCCGCGGTGACCAGGTAGTCGGTCGTCACCTCGTCCGCCCGCATGGAGGAGGCCACGAGCTTGCCGCCGGAGGCACCGATGTGGATGCTGGGGCCCTCGCGTCCCAGGGACAGGCCGAAGACCCCCGCCAGTGCCCCGGCCAGGAAGCGCACGACCAGGACGCGCAGGGGACGCAGCCCCAGACGCCCCTGGATCACGCCCTTGACCTGCGGGATCCCGGACCCGCCGGCGTCCGGTTCCCACCTCAGCAGGACCGTGAGGGCCGCGACGGCCAGGCCCGCCGCGACCACCCACGCCGCGGTGACGCGCCAGTCCTCACGCAGGAGTGGGGCGATTCTGCGCGCCAGGTCCAGGCACGCCTCCATGAGCGCCCGGAAGAGGATCGCGAGGACGCCGGAGACGAGGCCGACCAGCAGGGCCCTGGCCGCGATCCGCCACGGGTGAATTCCGAGCACTTCGTTCACCCGTCCACTATGGACCACCCCGTCCACCGGGCGCGATCAGCGCCCGGAGGCGCCGATCACAGTCGCCCCTGCTTCTTGAGGGCGATGTAGGTGTCGGACAGCCGGGCGGCCAGGAGACCCGCATCCATGTCCAGCACCAGGGCGCCGGCGCGCTCCGCGTCGCGTGCCCCCACCCGTGACTCGTTCAGGGTCGAACCGGCGGCGGCCGAGGCGTACACGGCCTCCGCGTCCCCGCGCCCGGCGGCCAGGCGTGCCAGCTCGGGGTCGGTGGCCGACGCGACGACCACGAGGTGCGAGGAGGACAGCTCCGACACCGCCTGGAGGAAGTCGGGATCGGCACCCACCGGGGGGACCTCCGTCACCAGGACGACCAGGGCCCGGTGGTGGACCGTGCGCCGGACCTCCGCGGTGACCAGGGCCCAGTCGACGGGTTGGAGGTCGGGGACCACGTCGGTGAGGGACGCACCGACCTGGCGCACCAGACCCGCTCCGCGCACCCCCGACACCCGTGCCCGGACCCGTCGGTCGACCGCCAGGAGGTGGACGTTGTCGCCCGCCCGGTCGGCGAGTGCCGCCAGCAGCAGGACTGCCTCGATGCCCGCGTCCAGCCGGGGTGCCACCCCCAGGTCCAGCAGGTCCGCGGATCCGGGGGCGGTCCCGCGGGAGGATCCCGCCCCCGGCGCCCCGAGCAGCAGGGCGGAGGCGCGGCCCGTGTCCAGCACGAGGATGACGTGCCGGTCCCGTTCCGGCCTCCACGTGCGCACCACCAGGTCCCGGGAACGGGCGGAGGCACGCCAGTCGATGTCACGGGGGTTGTCACCGCGGACGTAGTCGCGCAGCGAGTCGAACTCCGTGCCTGGACCCCGCAGGATCGTCGCGGTGGAGCCCTCCAGCTCGTGCAGGCGCGCCAGCCTCGAGGGGAGCAGACGACGGGAGCGGAACCCGGGGAGCACGGACAGGAGCGCGGGCACCGACACCGACACCTGGCGCGCGGCCAGGCCGAGCGGCCCCCATGCCCGCACCGTCACGTAGTCACCCCTGCGGCTGCCGCGCCGCTCCGGGGAGAGGCCGGTGGCCACCGTCACGGTGGATCCCCCCGGCAGTGCGACGCGGTGGCGGGAGGGCGAGGGGTGCAGGGAGGGTGCCCAGGCGTCGCGCACCTCGAGGTGGGCACCACGCGGGGTCGGGTTCGTCAGGGTGACCTCCGAGGTGGTCGTCTGGTCGGCCCGGACGGGGCCCGCCACGAGCCGTCCGATGCGCAACTCCCGCGGGGACAGTGCCAGGACGGCGTCCACCAGGCAGGCCAGGGCCACGAACCCGAGCCACCCCCACACCATCGCGCGGGAGGGGAGCACCACGACGGCGACGACCCCCAGTGCGGCCAGGAGAGCGGCGCGACCCGAGACGGCCATCAGCGCGGGACCGGGACGGAGGCCAGCAGGCCCTCGACGACGCCGCGGGCGGTGATCCCCTCCAGGTCTGCCTCCGGGCGCATGGAGACGCGGTGGGCCAGGGTGGACACCGCCATCGCCTTGACGTCATCGGGGGTCACGAAGGACCGCCCCTGCAGGAACGCCCACACCCGGGAGGTGCGCAGCAGGGCGGTGGCGCCGCGGGGGGAGACGCCCAGGCGCAGCGAGGGCGAGGTCCGGGTCGCCTGGACCAGGTCCACGATGTAGCCGATGACCGCCGGTTCCACGACCACCTGGGCCGCGAGGTCACGGGCGGCCCGGATGTCGGCGGGCCCGGCCACGGCACGCACTCCCGCCTCCCCCAGGGACAGGGGGTCGAACCCCGCCTGGTGTCGGGCCACGACCTCGATCTCCGCAGCGCGGTCGGGCAGCGGGAGGTCCAGCTTGAGGAGGAACCGGTCGAGCTGTGCCTCGGGCAGGGGGTAGGTCCCCTCGTACTCCACGGGGTTCTGGGTGGCGATGACCATGAACGGGTCCGGCAGGGGGTGGGAGCGGCCGTCCACGGTCACCTGGTGCTCCTCCATGGCCTCCAGGAGTGCGGACTGCGTCTTGGGGGGCGTGCGGTTGATCTCGTCGGCCAGCAGGAGGTTGGTGAACACCGGGCCCTCCCGGAACTCGAAGCGGGAGGCGCCCGCGTCCCACACGAGGGATCCCGTGATGTCGGCGGGCATGAGGTCCGGGGTGAACTGGACCCGCGACATGCCCATGTCCAGTGAGGTGGCCAGGGAGCGCACGAGCAGTGTCTTGGCGACCCCGGGGACACCCTCGAGCAGGGCGTGCCCTCCGGCGACCAGTGCGATGACGAGGCCGGTGACCGCGCCCTCCTGACCGACGACGGCCTTGGCGATCTCGGAGCGCAGGGCCACGAGGGATGCCTGGACGCGCCGGGCGTCCTCCCCCGGGGGAGGTGGGGTGGCGGGCCCTCCACCGTCGGGAACGGGCGGGTGCGGATCAGTCATGGCGGATGTCCTCCTCCAGTCGGGTGAGCTCCCCGGCCAGGTCCACGAGGGCCTGGTCGGTGGTCGGTGGTGGTCCCCACAGGAGGACCTGCGCGCGTGCGGGGTCGACCCCGGCGCGCACGAGGGCGGCGTGGAGCTGTTCGGGCGGTGCCCCCTCGGCACCGCCAGCCTGCGCGCCAGCCGACGCGCGGTGTCCGCCCTCAGGGCGCGGGC
>NZ_CCXH01000161.1 GCF_000820725.1 Actinomyces polynesiensis
CACGCCACGGTCGACGCGGCGGTGCCGGTGCGGTCGCCGCCCGGTCCCCACGGGGTGTTGACTGGTCCGCGCACCCGGGTGGATCGGCCCGGTACCGGTGGGGGAGGTGCGTGTGGGGACAGTCCTGGTCCTGGTGGTCGTGGTCGCGGCCGTCAGCGGGGGCGTGAGGTTCCGTCCGGAGGGCGGGTGGCGGGCGACCGTCCCGTGGGCGACCCTGACGGTCGCCGCACTGACGGTGGCCACCAGCGTCGCAGGGGAGCTGGTGCCCGCGGTCCTGCACGCCCTGGAGCGGGACCGCACGATGCTGGTGGCGGGGCAGTGGTGGCGGATCCTCACACCGCTGCTCGTCCAGGACGGCGGCTGGGCCGGCACGGCCTTCAACACCGTCACCCTCCTCGCCGTGGGTGCCGTCGCCGAGCGGGTGCACGGGTGGCGCGTCCTCCTGGGGGTCTACCTGACGGCGGGCCTCCTCAGCGAGGTCGCGGCCTACACCGTGCTCCCGCACCAGGGGTTCGCGGGGAACTCCGTGGCGAACCTGGGGCTCGCGGGCCTGTGCCTGGTGGCCTTCGCGTGGCGCGGGGGGCGACCGCTGCGGGCGCTCGCGGTGGTGGGACTGCTCGCCGGCGGGATCCTGCTGGTCACGGGTGACCTGCACGGGGTGGGGTTCACCGTCGGGGCGCTGTGGGGCGTCACCACCCACCGTCCCCGCGCAGGTGTCGGGGCCGGTCGGGCGGGCGAGTCGGGTGCATCGACGCGCGCATCGTGACACGATCGTGACATGAGTTCGCGCATCCTCGTCGTCGATGACGACGTCGCCCTGGCCGAGATGATCGGCATCGTCCTGGAGGCCGAGGGTTTCGAGGTCTCCGACGTGTACGACGGTGCGGAGGCGCTCGACGTCTTCCACACCGTGGCCCCCGACCTGGTCCTCCTCGACCTCATGCTGCCCGGGATGGACGGCATCCAGATCTGCCGGTTGATCCGCCGCGAGTCGGACGTCCCCATCGTCATGCTCACCGCCCGCTCCGACACCGCCGACGTGGTCTCCGGCCTGGAAGCCGGCGCGGACGACTACGTGCCCAAGCCCTTCAAACCCAAGGAACTGGTGGCGCGCGTCCGTGCGCGTCTGCGCGGACACGACGACTCGGGCGAGGAACACCTCGTCATCGGTGACGTGACGATCGACGTCTCGGGACACGTGGTGCGTCAGGGCACCGAGGAGATCGCGCTCACCCCCCTGGAGTTCGACCTGCTGGTCGCCCTGGGGCGTTCGCCCTGGAAGGTGTTCACACGCGAGGAGCTGCTGGAGAAGGTCTGGGGGTACCGCCATGCCGCCGACACCCGCCTGGTGAACGTCCACGTCCAGCGCCTGCGCTCCAAGATCGAGCGGGACCCCGAGCGTCCCGAGGTCATCGTGACCGTCCGGGGGGTCGGGTACCGTGCCGGGACCGGGGCCTGAGGAGCCGGTGGGCTCCGAGGGGAGGATCCCGGACGCGCCCTCGTCGCTCCCCTTCGGGGACCCCGCGGACGAGGGCGACCCCGCGTCGCGCGCACCCGGGGACCCGGCACCGGACGCGGACGC
>NZ_CCXH01000162.1 GCF_000820725.1 Actinomyces polynesiensis
TGGTCAACGCCGTCGAGCACGCGGAGGGCCGCCCCGTGGACGTCTCCATCGCCGCGAGTGCGACCGACGTCGCCGTCCGCGTGCGCGACCACGGCGTGGGCATGAGCCCCCACACCGTGGCCCATGTCTTCGACCGTTTCTTCCGGGCGGACCCCGCCCGGACACGCACGACCGGGGGGACGGGCCTGGGCCTGTCGATCGCCGCGGAGGACGTCGCCCTGCACCACGGGGTCCTCGAGGCGTGGGGGGTGCTCGGGGAGGGCTCCTCGTTCCTGGTGATCCTCCCGCGCACCGCCGGCAGCACCGTCGTCTCACGCCCCCTGGCACTGTGGGAGGACACCGCGGAGGAGGAACTCCCATGACTGTCCCAGGTCCCTGCACTCCCCGTCGTCGTCCCCGCCCTCGTCGCTGCGGTGGGCCGCACCGCTCCGTCGTGGCGGCCTGCGCCGCAGTGGTGACGGCCCTGCTCCTCGGGGCGTGCACCTCCCTGCCCGAGGCGGGGGCGCCCCAACCCTTCGACGTGTCCGTGCCCGTCAACGACCCCGTCGGCCTCGCGGCGAGCGGCCCCAGCAAGGGGGCGGACCCCGAGGACCTCGTCGCGGAATTCCTCCTCGCGGCCGCCGCGGGACCCACCGACGACTTCGCGACCGCCCGCCTGTTCCTCACCGACTCGGAGGGCTCCTCCTGGGACCCGACGGCGCAGGTGCAGGTCTACTCCACGGACTCCACCCCCTCGATTACGGTCGGGGAGGACACGTCGGGGACCGATGTCACCGTGACCGCACCGGCGGTGGCGACGGTGGGCGCCGACGGCGTCATGGACCGTCCGGCCTCCGGGGCCAGCGTCACCGGGCAGTTCCGCCTCACGCAGGTGGACGGGGAGTGGCGCATCTCGGGCCTCGACGACGGGGTGATCGTCTCGGAGTCCTCCTTCACCGCCTCCTACAGGCTCGTCAACCTCTACTTCCCCTCGTCGGACGGTCAGGTGCTGGTGGCGGACCCGAGGTGGTACCCGACCAAGCGCCTGGCCACCCACCTCCTCACCGGATTGGTCGCGGGGCCGGACGAGTCGGTCGCCCCCGCGGTGCTCTCCGCCATGCCCGAGGGTGCCAGCGTCCCCTCCCAGGGGATCGACATCTCCGACCAGGTGGCCCACGTCGACGTGGAGGGTTTCGCCCCCGCGTCCGTGGAACAGCAGCGACTGCTCGCCTGGCAGGTGTCCGCGACACTCACGCAGGCCACCGCCGTCAGCTCCGTGGACCTCGAGGTCTCGGGGACGACCATCCCCATGGCGGACCTGCCCACGGGGCCCGTCTACCGGATGGAGTCCGCCGTCGTGTCCAACGCGGACGGCTTCTCCACCCTGACGGGGACGACCCTCCACCCGCTCCTCACCCGCACGGTCATCGGTCAGGACGCCACCCGTCCGGCGATCTCGCCCGCCGGCGAGTCGGTCGTGGGATGGGTGTCGGGCGCGGAGGTGACGGCACGGCGTGTCGCGGACGGTGCCGAGGCCACGCAGGAGGCCGCCTCCCCGACCTGGCCTTCGGTGGACCGGCTCGGGTGGGTGTGGACCGCACCCTC
>NZ_CCXH01000163.1 GCF_000820725.1 Actinomyces polynesiensis
CCTGGCCTTCGGTGGACCGGCTCGGGTGGGTGTGGACCGCACCCTCGAAGGAGGCGGGCGCGGCCTGGACGGTGCTGTCCGCCGACGGGCAGACGGCCTCACTCGCCTCACCCTTCACGGACTCCTCGACACCGGAGGCCCTGCGGGTCTCACCCGACGGTTCACGGGTGGTCATCGTCCGGCGGATCGGTGACGAGCTCGGCGTGTGGGTGGCACCCGTGCGTCGCGACTCGGCGGGAGTGCCGGAGGCGGTGGGTACGGCCGTGGCCGTACCGGGGCTCGACGAGGGCGTCCTCGACGTCTCCTGGGCGGGGAGCTCGACGATCGTCGCGCTGCGCCACACCCAGAGCGGCACCGAGCTGGTGGTCGTACCGCTGGGAGGGTGGCCCACGACGCTCAGCGCGCCCTCGGCCTCCCGGCACGTCACCGCCGGCGCGACCTCGGCCAACGTCCAGGTCCAGACCTCCGACGGCAGCGTCCTCAGCAGGTCGGGTTCGGTCTGGCAGCCCGTGACGGCTGAGATCCAGGAGATCGAGTTCCCCGGCTGAGGCCGGGAGGGCGTCGCGTCCACAGGCGTTCCCCGTGTGCTTGACCGCCGGCGCGCGTGGGGGCTGGGCTGGGTGGCATGGACCCCGAGCAGCCGGCCCCGCCCTCGTCGACGGACCTGTCCGCGCGGGGCCTGCTGGGTGCCCTCCTGGGCCTCGCGCTGCCGGTGCAGTGCGTGGGGTGCGGGGCCTGGGACGTGGTGCTGTGCCACACCTGCGCGGCCCACGCCCGGGGACCCGTGGCCTGGGAGGTCCTCGAGGGGCCGGCGCGCGACGGGGACCTCGGCCTGTGGACGCTGGGGGAGTACGAGGGCGCCCTGCGCGGGGTGGTCCTGGCGGCCAAACACCGTCCGGCGGTCGACCTCTCCGACTTCCTGACGAGGGCGGGACGGACACTGGGGGAGGGGATCGTGTCGGTCGGGGTGCTGGCCGGGGCACGGGAGACCTGGGTGGTCCCCGCACCCTCGGGGTGGCGCAGGCGCCACCGGGGCCAGATGGTGGTCCCCGACATCGCCCACGGTGCGGCGCGTGCGCTCGCGGTGGGGACGGGGGCCCGCGTGCGGGTGGTGCCCGCGGTGGGGCTGCGTGCCTTCGTCGGGTCGCAGTCGGGGCGCTCCGGGGAGCAACGGCGCTCGGGACGGCTCGGGGCCATGGTGGCGGCCTGCGAGGTGCCGTCGGACGTGGGGTCGTCCTCGTCGACGACGTGGTGACCACGGGGGCCACCCTGCGGGAACTCGCCCGGGTGTGTGGTCCCGGCACGGTCGCCGCGGCGGCCCTGTGCCGGGCCGGGCGCGCGGGTCCCGCACAGGTGCCAGGGCGGACGATATGACCTCGGTCACTGTGACGTCGTATGATGGGGCATCGAGATCAGGTCGGCCCGGTGGTGATGAAACACCATGCGAGCTGCACCGACCCAGGGGGTGATAGCCACGCGCACCGCCCGGGGCGACGAAGCGCCCGGGCACAGACCACGCGGGGAGTACCCCGCCGAGTTCCCCTGGAGGACACATGGACATCACCGTCGTCGCCCGCAATGCCGAGATCCACCCGAACTTCCGCGACTACGTCGAGGAGAAGGTCGCCAAGGTCACCCAGTTCTACCCCCGCGCACAGCGGGTGGACGTGGAGCTGACCCACGAACGCAACCCCCGGCAGGCGGAGAACGCCGAGCGCATCGAGCTGACCGTCTACGGGAAGGGGCCGATCATCCGGGCCGAGGCCACCTCGGCGGACCGCTACGCGGCCGTCGACATCGCCGCCGGCAAGCTCTTCGAGCGACTGCGCCGCGCACGGGACCGTGCCAAGGACCACCGACGTCGCTACCCGGTCGGCTCCGTCCCCGGGGAGGTCGGGGTGCCCGTCGACGAGGTGACCGAGGAGGAGGTGGTCCGCGAGGCGCCCCTGCGCCCGGCCACCGACCTCAAGCCGGGTGAGGCGCGCGAGGAACAGCTCGGGGACTCCCCGGTGGTCGTGCGCCAGAAGGTCCACGAGGCGCGTCCGATGGGGGTCGACGAGGCCCTGGACCAGATGGAGCTGGTCGGGCACCCGTTCTTCCTCTTCGTCGACAAGGACACGCAGCAGCCCTGCGTCGTCTACCGGCGCCACGGCTGGACCTACGGGGTCATCCGCCTGAACACGCAGGTCGCGGTCTGATCGTCCGGTGAGGGGCCCGGCACCCGGCACGGGTGCCGGGCCCCTCACGCTGCCGCGAGGTGGTGACCGGGAGCGGGCGGAGGTGTCAGTGGCGGCACCGGCGGGCGGACTTCCGTAGACTGGTGGCTGCGCGTGCCCGGGAGCACGCGTCCGGGGACGTCCCCCGGTCACGACGTCAGGAGCACCGGTGTCACTCATCGACAAG
Organism: Actinomyces polynesiensis; assembly: GCF_000820725.1. GTDB lineage: Bacteria > Actinomycetota > Actinomycetes > Actinomycetales > Actinomycetaceae > Pauljensenia > Pauljensenia polynesiensis. Next base: position 2,404 of record NZ_CCXH01000163.1, read on the forward strand.
ATCCTCCGTGCCGGCGAGGGCCGCACGCTCAAGAAGCTCGACCGCATCGCCGACCAGGTCGACGCCCTCGGGGAGGACTTCGAGAAGCTCTCCGACGAGGAACTGCGTGCCAAGACCGACGAGTTCAGGCGGCGCCTCGAGGAGGGCGAGACCCTGGACGACCTGCAGGTCGAGGCCTTCGCCACCGTCCGCGAGGCGGCGTGGCGCACCCTGCGCCAGCGACCCTTCCACGTCCAGGTCATGGGCGGAGCGGCCCTGCACCTGGGCAACATCGCCGAGATGAGGACCGGTGAGGGCAAGACCCTGGTCGCCACGATGCCCTCCTACCTGCGCGCACTCACCGGCAAGGGTGTCCACGTCGTCACCGTCAACGACTACCTCGCCAAGTACCAGTCCGACCTCATGGGCCGCGTCTACGAGTTCCTCGGCATGACCGTGGGCTGCGTGCTCACCGGGCAGGAGCCCGCGGAGCGGCGCCGCCAGTACGAGGCCGACATCACCTACGGCACGAACAACGAGTTCGGCTTCGACTACCTGCGTGACAACATGGCCCAGCGCGTGGAGGACATGGTCCAGCGCGGCCACAACTACGTGATCGTCGACGAGGTCGACTCCATCCTCATCGACGAGGCCCGCACCCCCCTCATCATCTCCGGGCCCGCCACCGGTGACGTGAACCGCTGGTACACGGAGTTCGCGCGTATCGCGCGCCTCCTGGAGCGCGACGTCGACTACGAGGTGGACGAGAAGAAGAAGACGGTCGGCGTCCTCGAGCCCGGCATCGACAAGGTCGAGGACCAGCTCGGTGTCGAGAACCTCTACGAGGCCGCCAACACCCCGCTCATCGGCTTCCTCAACAACTCCATCCGCGCCAAGGAACTCTTCCACCGCGACAAGGACTACATCGTCGACCGGGGTGAGGTCCTCATCGTCGACGAGCACACGGGCCGAGTGCTGCCGGGGCGCCGCTACAACGAGGGCATGCACCAGGCCATCGAGGCGAAGGAGGGGGTGGAGATCAAGGCGGAGAACCAGACACTCGCCACGATCACCCTCCAGAACTACTTCCGCCTCTACCCCGAGGGCTCCCGCGCCGGCATGACCGGCACCGCCGAGACCGAGGCCGCCGAGTTCGCCTCGACCTACAAGATCGGCGTCATCCCGATCCCCACGAACCGCCCGATGGTGCGCATCGACCAGCCGGACCTCGTCTACCCGACGGAGAAGGGCAAGTTCCACGCGATCATCGAGGACATCGTCGAGCGCCACGACAACGGCCAACCCGTCCTCGTCGGCACCACCTCGGTGGAGAAGTCCGAACTCGTCTCGCAGATGCTGCGCGAGCGCCACGTCCCCCACCAGGTCCTCAACGCCAAGCAGCACGCCCGCGAGGCCCAGGTCGTGGCGATGGCCGGTCGCAAGGGCGCGGTCACGGTCGCCACCAACATGGCCGGACGTGGTACCGACATCATGCTGGGCGGCAACTCGGAGTTCATCGCCCAGGCGAACCTGGCCGCGCGCGGGCTCGACCCCAAGGAGAACGCCGAGGAGTACCGGGAGGCGTGGCCCGAGGCGCTGGCCGAGGCGGAGGCCGCGGTCGAGGCCGAACGCGACGAGGTGCGGGAGGCCGGCGGCCTCTACGTGCTGGGCACGGAGCGCCACGAGTCCAGGCGCATCGACAACCAGCTGCGCGGCCGCTCCGGACGACAGGGGGACCCGGGTGAGTCCCGTTTCTACCTGTCCATGGAGGACGACCTCATGCGCCTGTTCAACTCGGGCATGGCACAGCGGATCATGGCGTCGGGCGCCTACCCCGAGGACATGCCCCTGGAGTCCAAGGTGGTCTCCCGGTCCATCGCCTCGGCCCAGCACCAGGTCGAGGCCCGCAACTTCGAGATCCGCAAGAACGTCCTGAAGTACGACGACGTGATGACGGGGCAGCGCGAGCTGGTCTACGCCCAG
>NZ_CCXH01000164.1 GCF_000820725.1 Actinomyces polynesiensis
CGACGACGTGATGACGGGGCAGCGCGAGCTGGTCTACGCCCAGCGCCGCCAGGTGCTCGAGGGGGCGGACCTCAAGGAGCAGATGACGTGGTTCATGGAGGGCCTCGTCTCATCCCTGGCCACGCAGTACACGCAGGACTCCTCCGCCCTCGAGTGGGACCTGCCCGAGCTGTGGGGCGCCCTGCGCAGCTACTACCCACCCTCGGTCACCCCCGACGAGGTCGAGGAGGCCCACGGCGGTCACGGGTCCCTGACGCGTGAGGACCTCGTCTTCGAGCTCTCGGGGGACATCAAGTCGGTCTACGCGGAGAACGAGCTGGCCCTGGACGCCAACCCGCTCGCCCAGCAGCAGCTCGGTGAGGAGCCGATGCGCACCCTCGAGCGTCGTGTGCTCATCGCCACCGTCGACCGTCTCTGGCGCGAGCACCTCTACGAGATGGACTACCTCAAGGAGGGCATCGGGCTGCGCGCGATGGGCCAGCGTGACCCGCTCGTCGAGTACAAGGACGAGGGCGCCCAGATGTTCCAGTCCATGATGGAGCGCATCCGCGAGGAGTCCGTCCAGCAGGTCTTCGCCTACTCCCGCCAGTTCGCCCTGGCCCTGGAGAAGGCCGGGGAACTGCAGGGCTCCTCCGCGACGGTCGGAGCGGCCGAGAGGGTCGTCCAGGCATCCGTCGACGCCGCCGAGGAACGTGCGGAGGAGGCCGTCGAGGCGGCGGCCGAGGAGGTCGCGACCGCGGAGGCCACCGCCCGGGCCGCGGCCGAGGAGCAGCGCCAGCAGGAGTCCGCGGCGCTGGCCCGTGCCGCGTCCGTGATGGGCAATGTCGGGCGGGAGAAGCGCCAGACACGTCTGCGCTACACGAGCTCCGACGGTGAGGAGGCCCCGGCCGGCGGCGCCGGTGGTGGTTCCTCGGCGGGTTCCACCGGCGGGACGAACCGCGCCCAGCGCAGGGCCGCGGCGAAGAAGTCGAAGAAGCGCCGCTGAGGCGTGTGCGGGTGCGGTGGGGCACGTGCCCCACCCCACCCGCCCCTCACGCCACGTCCAACGCGGTCGCCAGCCACCTCCCGCGGAACTCCTCCAACCGGACGGCGACCGCCCGGGCCCGCGATCCGGTCGCCACCACCACTGACACCTCCACCGCCCCGGAACGGACCTCGCAGGCCCGGGCCGAGAGCACCCGGCAGGAACCGGCACGGATCCTCGCCCCTGCCGCGAGCGGGACCACGGCCCCCAACTCCTCGTAGAGGCCCGGCACCACCCACCGGCGCAGCTGGGGCAGCGGCCTGAGCCCGAGGAGGATCTCGACGACGCCGCGGGCCAGTCCGGCCGCCCAGGCCTCCGGGTCGGGAGGCGGCCGGCGGGGGAGGGGATTGAGGGGATCGGGACGCAGGCGCTCCTCGATGTCCCCCACGTCGCCCGGCTTCATGTCGCGACGCATGTCCCAGCGGATGTGGGCGTCCCCGCGCCGGGAGTGCCTCGTTCCCGCGCGTGCCGCGCCGACGGCGCCCATCACGCGCCCCCGGGGATGACGAGTTCGGCACCGGGGTGGATGAGGTCGGGGTCGTCCCCGATGACCGCGATGTTCGCGGCGTGGATCCTCGGCCACAGCGAGGCGACGCGATCGGGACCCGCGTCCGGACCGAGGTGCTCGGCGGCGATCGACCAGAGGCTCTCCCCGACGGAGACGACATGACGCGAGCCGCGGGAGCTCCCCTCCCGCGCCGGGAACGTCGTGAGCGCGGTGGTGGTCGCGGTGGCCGGTGGCGAGGGGACGGAGGCGTCCGCGGTCCCGGTGGCGGCCCCCCACCCGAGGTCCTCCGGAGGCCCGTCCCCCGGAGCCTCAGCCGAGGACACGGACGGGGACGCCGTGAGGGGATGGGCCCAGGCCCGTGGGGCCGAGGCCATTGCTCCCGACCCCACCGAGAGCACGAGACCTGTCCCGAGTGCGGCCGCGGCGCTGCGGCGCGCGAGCAGTGAGCGGGAGTGGGAGGACCCCAGGGTCTCCACCAGGCCGGAGAGCGCCCGGGCAGCCCGTCGGGGCAGGTGCCGACTGGTGGCGAGGAATGCCGTGACGAGGAACAGGAGGTTCCACCCGAGCAGGACCGCGCCCGTCGCGCACAGCAGGGCGACCGGGCCCAGGACCGGGTCGGAACGCAGGACCTCGAGGTCCCATCGGGTGGGTGCGATGAGCAGTGCCGCGAGCGCCGGTGCCCCCAGGAGGGCGAGCAGGTGCTCGGCGGCCCGACTCCCCGGCGGTGGGGGGTGGGTGGGGGCCGTGCCCCGTGTGGTCCCGCGGTCCGTCGGTGGGTGCGGGGCACCCGCGTGTGCCCCGCTCGTGTGTCCGAATCCAGTCGACATGCTTCCAGTCCTCCCAGACAGAGCCAGATGGTGTCAGTGCGTGTCGAATGAGCATGGACCATGGAGGATCTGGGGTCAAGGGGTCGTCCGGGACGGTGGACTGTGTGAGACTCGGGCGATGGACCTCGAACTTTTCCTGGCCGACCTGGCCGGGCGTTTCGACGCCCACCGCCGCGACGAGGTCGACGCATTGGTCGGTGAGCTCACGGACGCCGAGCGTGCCGGGGTGACGTTCTCCTCGCGGATGGTCGCCATGCGGGGGACCGAACTGACCGTCCTCGTCCGCGGGGGTGAACGCCTCACGGGGGAGGTGGTGGACGTCGCGGAGTCGTGGGTGCTCCTGCGGACACGCGGGGGTGACTCGCTGGTGCCCACGGCGGCCGTGGTCGCGGCGTGGCCCATGGGGGGCGCGGTGGCGGGCGGTATCGGCTTCGGGGACACCGTGGGGCTGGACCACGTGCTCAGGGAGGCGGCCGACCAGGGGCTGGGGGTGGTCATCGACCATGATGCGGGTCTTCACCAGGGTGTGGTGGGTGCCGTGCTCGCCGACCACTTCGACCTCGAGCCGGACCCTGGTGCCACCGCCGGGGACCTCCGTCACCGGAGCGGAGGCGTGGCCGTCGTCTCCCTGTCCCTGGCAGGGGTCCGCAGGATCCGCCTGATGGGGATGTTGGCGTGAAGGGTTCCGGGGGCCGGGGAGGACGGATCCCCCCCCGGCCCCCGGTGTGGTGTCCCCTCAGCCCAGCTGCAGGGTCGTCAGGCAGGTGGCGTCCTCGTCGCCGCCGGTCGAGAACTGCGTCGTCGCGGAGCGCCCACCGGCCTCCACGCTCAGCGTCGCGTCCTGGATGCCGCGGGGCAGCCACAGGCCGACGAAGCCGTTGTCGTGGGTCCGCAGGTCGGCATCCACGAGGACCTCGCCCGTCGCCCCGTCCGTGACCCGCACGTGCACCGTGGTGTCGCGCAGTTCACCGGTGCAGGTGGTGAGGCTGTGGAAGAAGCAGTCGTGCGTGCCGGTCACCCACGGGGCCACCGACAGGTAGAAGCGGTCCTCGGGCAGGGGCAGTGAGGCCTGTCGGCCCTGGTCGTCGGAGACCAGCAGCTCCCGGGGGCGCACGGAGGCGGTGAGCCCCTCCGGACGTTCGTCCAGTGGTTGGGAGTCGAGGGTGTCGATGACCTCCACGACATCGGTCGTGGTGATGCCGTGGGAGGAGAGGATCGTGCCGGCCGTGACGGCGTCGGTGGTGGCGCCGGCGGTGGCCGGGGTCCCGGGGGTCGGGTCCCCCGACGCCGCCGCACCCGTCGTGCAGGAGGAGAGCGCCAGGGGGAGGGCGAGCGCCGCCGCCAGGAGGGCTCCCGTGCGTCGGAGGCGGGCAGGGCGGGTCGTGGTACGGGGTGTGTCCATCGGAGTTCCTTGTCAGTCGTGGTGTGGGGGACGCGGCGCGTCCCCGGTGTCCCGGAGCAGGTGGCACGGTGCGGAGGAGTCGGCCCGTCGCCGGGGTCCCCGCTGGGGGAGGACCCGCAGAGGGGCAGGCACGTGACCACCGTGGGACTCAGGTCCGACAGACGCAGAGGACGAGGAGGGAGGGTGTCCGCACCCGTCCGCGGGTCGACGGGAGGGGACCGGAGTGGGTGGGCAGGCCGCGCAGTGGTGCCCGCAGGGCGCGCAGCGCAGGCGGGACGGCGGCGGTGAGGGCCAGGACGAGGAACAGGGCGCACACCATGACGGCGTCCGAGTGGTCCCCCGCGCATCCGGTGCACTCCGCACCGTCGTGGTGCGCGGCCGGGGCGGGCAGCGGGGCCCGCGCGTCGTGTGGGGCCCGCGCGTCGTGTGGGGCCTGCGCCTCGTGTGCGGCCTGCGCAGCCACCCCGGACGGGAGGCCAGCGTGCGCCACCTCGACGGAGGGGCCCGTCGGACCGAGGGAGTGCATCGAGACGAGGGCGAGGACGGCCAGGAGCACCAGGGCTCCGCCGACCAGTCCGGAGCGCAGCGCTGTCCAGGTGTGGCGTGCCCGTCGGTGTCCGGGTGCGTGGCTCATCGGTCCTGGTCCGGTCGGTGCGGGAGCGCGGATCAGTCGGCGGTGTGGGCGTGGGTGCGCTCGCGGGCGAGCGCGTACTGGTCCTGGATGTACTGCTCGAGGGCTGAGGACTCCACGCGCCAGACCTTCTTGCCCCCCACCTGGATCGCGGGCAGTTCACCGGAGGTGACGAGTGCCCGGGCCGCGGACATGGTCAGGTTGAGTGTCTTGGCGACATCCGCGAGGGTGAGGAAGCGAGGGTCCATGGCACCATGATGCCATTCGGTGTCAGTCCGTGTCACGGGAGCCCGTTCGTGTGTGGACCCGCCCGGTCCGCGCCGGGTCCGTGTCCGGGACGCGACCGCTCCCTGTGGACGAGGTTCACAAGTGGGACGACATTGGGCATGATGTGTCAGTGGTCACATTGAAGCGGTCGGTGGTCGCGAGGAGGCGACCCGGGGTCTGGAGGGACCCCCGTTTCGTGGTGGGCGTCGTCCTGATCGTCGTGTCCGTCCTCGTGTGCACCCTCCTGGTGGACCGGGCGAGGGGCGGCACGCGGCACTACCAGGTGACCCGGGCAGTGGCCGTCGGCGAGGCGGTCGACGCGACCAACACCCGCATGGTCGAGGTGCGCACCGCCTCGGACGCCTACCTCCCCCATGGGGACCTGCCCGAGGGAGCCGTGGCGACCCGCTCGATGGACAGTGGTGAGCTCGTGGCGCGAGCCGCGGTCTCCACACAGGTCGACACCTCCTTCAGGAGGCTCATGGTGACCGTCTCCTCCGGCCTGCCCGACTCGGCCACACCGGGGACCCGACTGGAGCTGTGGTTCGTGCCGACCTCCCGCGCCGGCACCGGGCAGCAGGCCCCACAACTCGTCGCCGGGGAGGTCACCTTGGTGAGGGTCTCCGAGGCCACCGGGGCGATCGTCAGCCAGGGGGGCACGCGGATCGAGGTGCGTCTCCCGGTCGCAGACCTGCCGGCCGTCCTCCAGGCGACGGGAGGGGACGGTGTGGTGACCGCCGTCCCCGTGGGCGGATGAGCGCGCGCCGGGGCGTGGCGATCCTCGCCCCCGCGGAGTTCGAGGGCGCCCTCGTCCAGGCGATCGATGCGGAGGCCGGGCCGCTGGTCGTGGTGAGGCGGTGTGCGGACCTGGCGGAGGTCCGCGCCGCCGCGCGGGCCGGACTCGCCGGGCTGGGGGTCGTGGACGGCGAGGACCCGGACCTCGACGCCGTGGTCGTCGAGGAGCTCCACGAGGAGGGCATGGCGGTGCTCGTCCTCGCCGGTCCCCGGGAGGTCGGGCCCCTGTGGGCGATGGGAGCCGATGCCGTCGTCGGGCCCGGACACCCCCAGGAGGTCGTGCAGGCACTCCTCGACCTCGTCGAGTCGGCCTCCCTCCCCGGGGCACAGCCGGGCGGCGGGCACACGACCGCGACGGGGGAGGTCGGTGCGTCCGTCTCCCCCGCCGGCACGACGGTGCCGCCCGGAGCGCCGACGGGGGAGCCGGGGGAGCCGGAGGGGACGGGTCAGCTGCTCGCCGTCTGGGGGACCTCCGGGGCACCCGGCCGGTCCACGGTGGCCCTGAACCTCGCCTCGGTCCTGGCACGGGGGAGGAAGGTGGTCCTCGTCGACGCCGACACCTCCTCGCCCTCCCTGGCGCACATGCTCGGCCTGCCGGTGGACGCCCCGGGTCTGGCGGCTCTCTCCCGTTTCGCGGCACGGGGCGCGCTCGGCGAGGAGGAGGCGGGCCGCGCCCTCGTCCCCGTCTCGGACGGGCTCGCGGTGCTCACCGGGCTCTCGGTGCCCCAGAGGTGGAACGAGGTCTCCCCGGAATCGGTGCGCGCCGTGCTGGAGGTCCTGGGCCGGATCGCGGACCTCGTCGTCGTCGACCTCCCGGCGGGGACACTGGACCCGGTGCCTGCGCGCACACGTCAGCGCGGGAGTCGTGACGAGGTGGTCGCGGCAGTGCTGAGGGTGGTCGGGTCCGCCCTCGTCGTGTGCCGCGGCGATCCGGTGGGCATCAACCGGCTGGCGCTCTCCCACCAGTGGTGGGAGGAACTCGGCGCGCCCTCCTCCCCGGTGGTCGTGGCGAACCAGATCTCGAGGGAGGCCTCGGGGCGACGCCCGGCGACCGCCGTCGCACATGCTGTCTCGGTGGTCCTGCCCGACCGGCGCGTCCACCTCGTGCCCCGCGACGAGGCGGTCCCGGCGGCACTCCTCCGCGCGGGTCCGGTCGTGGACCTGTCCCCCGGGTGCGAGGCGTCCCGAGCCCTGGTCGCCCTCGCGGAGGACGTGGGGGGTGTCGGTGGGGGTGGTGCCGGGCGTGCGGGACGACGAGGGCGGGTCCGGGGCTGAGGTCCGCGGCGGGGCAGAGGTCAGGGGAGGGACCCGACCTCCCGCACGTCGGGTGGCACCGGAGCCGTCAGGGGCTCCGGGGACCGTCGGTGGGCGGTGTGCGACACTGACGCCATGCGCGTGTACATCCCGGCCATCAGTTCGGACCTCGTCGACGACCGGCCCCCGATGGCCAACGCCTTCACCGCGGTCGTCCCGGAGGGGTCGACGGCCGAGGACGCGGAGGTCCTCGAGGACGCCGCCCAGACGGAGGCCGCCCTCTCATCCCTGATGAGGCTGCGCGACGCCTCGGGACCCGAGGCCAGACGGAGGATCGTGCTCGCCGCGGAGGCCGACGCCCACACGGTGGCGGTCGTGGATCCCGCGGACGCGACCTCGCAGATCGCGGAGGTCGCGCCCGGTCAGCTCGCCTGGCAGGACGTGCGCGCCATCCTCGTCGACAACCCGGACGCGGAGGAGGCCGTTGCGGCCGTCATCGCGGCCGAGGACCAGGACGGGGCGGACGAGGCCGTCGCCTCGCTGTGGGAGCACGCCCTCGAGTGGTTCGACATCTCCGAGCGTGAGTACCTCGTGGCACCGCGCCGTCCCTCCTCGCAGGGGCCCGCCGCCGGCGAGTGAGCACGACCAGCTGCCGGTGTGGTGGCCCGGGGACGGGAGGGGACTCCCGGCAGGGGAGAGCGGACCTCACGCCCGGAAGTGAGCGGACCTCGGCGGGGGTGGGGGAGTCAGGAGCCGGCAGGGGCGGTGTCGTGCCCGTCGGTGGCCCCGTGGCCGTCGGTGACCCCGTGGCCGTCGGCGGCCCCGTCCGCGCCGGTGGTTCCGTCGGCGTCCTCGCCCTGTCCCTGGATCCACTCGACCTCCTCGCTGCGCGGGTCGTCGGGCCAGTCCAGGGCCTCCATCACGGCCTCGTGGAGGAGACCGTTGGTGGCCAGACCACTGCCACCCCAGGGACCGTCGAGGCCGGAGAGGGAGGAGAAGCGACCGCCCGCCTCGGTGATGATGGGGACGAGGGCGGCCATGTCGTGGACCTCGAGCTCGGGCTCGCAGGCGACGTCGACGGCGCCCTCGGCGACCAGCATGTAGCTCCAGAAGTCTCCGAACGCACGGGTGCGCCAGAAGGAGGACTGCATCTCCAGGAACTGTCCGCCACGTCCGTGGTGGAGCCAGCCGTCGAGGGAGGAGTACGACAGGGAGGCCTCGCCCGGGTCGGACACGGAGGAGACCTGCATGCGCTTGGCACGCATGAGGGAGGTGCCCGTCCACGCGCCCTGCCCTTGGGCGGCCCACCACCGGCGCTTGAGGGCCGGGGCCGAGACGACGCCCATGACGACCTCGCCGTCCTCGACGAGACCGATGAGGGTGGCCCACACGGGCACGCCCCGCACGAAGTTCTTCGTCCCGTCGATCGGGTCGATGACCCACTGACGGGTGGAGTGCCCACTGGCTCCGCGCTCCTCACCGAGGACGGCGTCGCGGCCACGTGTGTGGGAGAGCTGGGAGCGCAGGAGGTCCTCCGCGGCGCGGTCCGCGTCGGTCACGGGGGTCATGTCCGGTTTCGACTCCACCACCAGGTCCTGGGCGCCGAAAACGGGAGAGGGTGAGCGCATCCACCTGGTCGGCCAGGACGTGGGCGAGGCGCAGGTCGTCGTTGTAGCGTCGG
>NZ_CCXH01000165.1 GCF_000820725.1 Actinomyces polynesiensis
AGGTCGTCGTTGTAGCGTCGGCTCTGGGGCATGCATCCACCGTAGCGCGTGCGACGGTGGGCAGGAGGCGCCGGGCCGGGTAGCGGCGCAGGTGGGGGACCGCTGCAGCTCGGGGAGCCGGGCACCCGCCCCGGTCCGCCATCCCGGGCGGGGCCCCGGTCCCGTGACGTAGTGTGACCCCATGTCCAAGCCCTTCCTCATGCTCACCTCCCGCGACGACGAGGTCGTGGCCGCCGATGAGGCCGAGGCGCTGCCCCGCATCGGCGGACTGGCTCCCGGCGAGGTCGTGCGCGTCAGGCTCGAGCGTGAGCCCTTCCCCGAGATCGATCCCCGGGACTGGTCCGGGGTCATCCTGTGCGGGTCCCCCTTCGACGCAGGTGCGCCGGAGGAGCGCAAGCCGCAGCTCCAGCGTGACATCGAGGCCCGACTCGACCGCTTCTTCGACATGGCCCTGGACCGGGGCGTCCCCTACCTGGGTCTCTGCTACGGGCTGGGGACGCTCACCCGTCACCTGGGGGGATCCCTCGACACCGACCACGCCGAGGAGATCTCCGGACCGGAACTGCGCCTGACCCCGGCCGGTCACGACGACCTGCTGCTGGAGGGCGTGCCCGACGTCTTCCACGGGTACGTGGGGCACCACGAGGCCGCCTCGACGGTGGCGCCCGGGGCGACCCTCCTCGTGACGAACGACGCGACCCCGGTCCAGATGGTGCGCGTCGGGGAGCGGGCCTGGGCCACGCAGTTCCACCCCGAGCTCGACCTCGCCGGCATCCTCGTGCGCATCAACGAGTACGCCGACCGGGGGTACTACCCGCCCGAGGAACGCTCCCGCATCGAGGAGGGCGTGCGCTCGGTGGACGTCACCCCGGCCCACCGGGTGCTGTCGAACTTCGTGCGGGAGTTCCGCAGGTCCTGAGCTGCGGGACGGCTCCTCCTGCATGCATCCCACGTCCCCGGGGACGCGGAACTCACATGTCCCGCCCGGAGTCCGGCGTGACACAGTACGCGCGTCGGGAGAACGGGGGTGACGGACGTGTTCGGGATCAACGGAGCCGAGTTCCTCGTGATCCTCGTGGTCGCGGCACTGGTCCTCGGCCCCGAAGGGATCGTCCGGCTGCTCCGGTCGTTCCGCGCCCTCGTCCGGGCGGCCCAGGGGATGGAGCGCGCGCCTGCGCGAGGAGGTCCGGGACGGGACGGAGACCACTCCGGCCCCGCGGACCACCGGTCCCGTCATCGACCTGGGCGAGTACGACCCCCGCGAGGTGCTGCGCCGCGCCGTGCACGAGGAGATGGCGGCCTGGACCGCACAGGTCGCGGGAGCCACGCACCCATCGGGCGCCCCCTCGGGCGAGGTCCGGAGCGGGGCCGGTGGATCCCGTCCCGCCGGATCCCGTGACGGCGGTCCGGCGCCGGTGCCGACACGTCCCGCGTCGCCCCCGCCCCCACACATCCAGGGAGACCCATGAGACCCGTCCACTACCTCGTCCTGCTCATCGTCATCCTCATCCTCTTCGGTGCCTCGAGACTGCCCGACATCGCCCGGTCGATCGGCAAGTCGGCCCGGATCCTCAAGCAGGAGCTGCGCGCACTGCAGGAGGACGACCGCACCGACGTCCGGCAGTCGGCGTCCCCGGCCGTGCAGCAGGCGCCGGTTCCGCCGGTCGTGTCCCCGGCCGTGGAGCAGGGCTCCACCCCGGCGAGCCCGGTCACCCCGGCCGTGCAACCGGACGGCTCTCCGACGACCTCGACGACCCCCGAGGACCCGGGCGTCGATCCCGGTCGGCGGTGAGCCCCAACCGTCGCGCCAATCCCGAGCAGCGGATGGCGCTGCTCGATCACGTGGGGGAGCTGCGAAGACGACTGGTCCTGGCCGTGGCCGGCATCGCGGCCGGAACGGTCGTGGGCTGGTTCTGCTTCGACCCCGTGATGGGTTTCCTGCAGCGTCCACTCCGTGACTTCGCGGGGGCGGACACCCAGCTCAACTTCCAGACCATCGGGGCAGCCTTCGATCCCAGGGTCACGGTGGCGGTGTGGATCGGTGTCCTTGTGTCGAGCCCCTGGTGGATCCTGCAGATGGCGTTGTTCGTCGGCCCGGGCCTGCGCCGCACCGAGCGGATCCACGTCGCCGCCTTCGGAGGGGCGGGGATCCTCCTCATCCTGCTCGGCGCCTTCTCGGGCGTACTGGTGGTTCCGAAGGCCGTCGAGGTACTTCTCACCTTCGTCCCCGACGGCGCCGCCACCCTGCTGCGGGCCGACGCCTTCGTCTCCTTCAGCATGCGGGTGGTCCTGGCCTTCGGGCTCTCCTTCCTCGTGCCCGAGGTCCTGGTGGGACTCGGTTTCACGGGTGTCCTGCGCGCGCGCGACATGATGGCGGCCTGGAGGTGGGTGGTGGTCGTGTGCTTCACCTTCGCAGCGGTCGTCAACCCACTGCCCAGTCCGGTCCCGATGATCATCCAGGCGCTCGCCCTCGTCGCCCTCTACCTGGGAGGGGTCGGCATCTGCTCGTGGCACGAACGCCGGGTGAACCGTGCCCGCACCGGTGCGGCCACGCCGTCGGGAACCTCGGCCGACGGCACCTGAGGAAGGGGCCGCCCCCGCCTGCCCCGCGACATCCACCCCGGCACCCGCGTCCTCCTGGGACACGTGCCCCTGCGCCCGGCTCCGGGGTCTCAGCGGGCCGCGCGCGCGGCGGCCTCGGCCACAGCCAGTCCCTCCAGCAACCGGCGCACCGAGGCGACGCGTGAGGCGCGGCGAGCCGCCTCCTGCGGGTCGACCGGGTCGAAGGGACCGGTGCCCTGCGCCCAGGCGTCCAGCGCACATGACGGCTCACCTGCCAGGTGCGTGCACATCGGCAGGCACCAGGTCGCGGCCTCCGCGACGTCCGGGAAGACCGCCAGCACGTCGGAGGGCTGCACGTGCCCCAGACCGAAGGAGCGCACGCCGGGGGTGTCCACCACCCACCCGCCCCCGGGCAGCTCGAAGGCCTCCGCGGAGGTCGAGGTGTGCCGACCCCTCCCCGTGACCGCGTTGACCACACCGGTGGCACGGTCCGCCCCGGGCACGAGCTCATTGATCAGCGTCGACTTGCCCACCCCGGAGTGCCCGACCATCACGGAGAAGCGTCCCCGCAGCAGGCCGGCCAGCTCCTCCACGCCACTGCCGTGGCCGTCGTGCCAGGACGTCGTCACGACCCTCAGCCCGAAGTCCCGGTACTGCGCGGTGAACGGGGCGGGATCGGCGAGGTCGGCCTTCGTCAGGCACAGGACCGGCTCGAGTCCGGCCTCGTAGGCCGCCACCAGGCAGCGGTCCACCATGCCCGTGCGGGGCGGCGGGTCGGACAGCGCGACGACGACGACCATGACCTCGGCATTGGCGACGATGACCTTCTCCCCGCGTTCCCCCGGTGCGTCCTCCAGGGAGCGGCGCAGCACCGTGGTGCGGTCCTCGACCCGCACGATGCGGGCCAGCGTGTCGGGACGTCCACTGAGGTCCCCCGTGAGGCGGACCCGGTCGCCCATGACCACCGCTCCGCGACCGAGTTCGCGGGCGCGCACGGCCTGCAGTCGCAGGTCGCCCCCGGTCACCACGCCGTAGCGCCCCCGGTCGATGGACACGACACGCCCGAGGGGGCGTTCGGACCAGTCGGGGCGCACCTTGGTGCGCGGACGCGAACCGCGACCGGGGCGGACCCTCACACGGGGGTCGTCGGTGCCGGTGTCGCGGCTCATGCGGTGGTCCCGTGGGGGACGAGCATGGCCCTCCACAGGTGGGGGAAGTCCGGCATGGTCTTCGCCGTGGTCTCCACGTCCTCGACCTCGACCCCCGGCACCGCCAGGCCGATGACGGCGGCGAAGGTGGCCATGCGGTGGTCGGCGTAGGTGCGCAGGCGCGCCGCGTGGAGCGGGGCCGGGCGGATCTCGAGGCCGTCGGGCAGCTCGCGGGCATCACCGCCCAGGCGCGTGATCTCCGTGGCGAGTGCCGCCAGTCGGTCGGTCTCGTGGCCGCGCAGGTGGGCGATCCCGGTGATCCTGCTGGGCGTCCGCGCGAGGACGGCGAGGGCGGCGACCGTGGGGGTGAGCTCCCCGACGTCGGAGAGGTCGGCCTCCAGGCCCCGGATCCCGTCGCGTCCGGGTCCGGCCACCTGCAGTCCCCGTTCGTCGAGGGTGACCTCGGCGCCCATGCGGGTCAGGAGGTCACGCCAGGCGTCGCCCGCCTGGGTGGTGGAGGCGGGCCAGCGGGGGATGCGCACGGTGCCCCCGCACACGAGGGCGGCGGCGAGGAAGGGACCCGCATTGGACAGGTCCGGGTCGATGCCGGCGTCGCCCCCGTGGGGGCGTCCGGGGGCCACGGTCCAGGAATGCGTGGCGGCGCCCTCGTCGACCTCGGCACGGACCTCCACGCCGCGTCCGCGCAGGGCCTCCACGGTCATCGCGATGTGGGGCAGCGACACCACCCGTCCGGTGGCGCGCACCGTCACGGGGCCGTCCATCAGCGGGGCCGACAGGAGCAGCGCGGACACGAACTGGGAGGAGGCCGAGGCATCCACCGTGACCTCCCGCGGGGCGCCCGGCAGCGGGAGGGCACCCGCACCGGAGACCTGGAAGGGCAGGAACCCGGGCGCACCCAGGTAGGTCGTGTGGGCCCCCCAGGCGTCCAGCGCGTCCAGGACGGGCCGAACGGGCCTGACGAGGGCGGACTCGTCCCCGAGGAAGGTGGTGGTGCCCTCGGCGAGGGCGGCCAGGGGCGGCAGGAAGCGCAGGACGGTCCCCGCCAGCCCGCAGTTGACGGTGGTCCCGCCGCGGGGGTGGTCGAGCGGCTCCACGAGGAGGTCCCCGGTGCAGGGCTCCCGTGAGATCCCCGCACCCAGGGCCTCCAGTCCCTCGGCCATCAGGTGGGTGTCCCGGGAGTCGAGGGCGCCGTGGAGGCGACCGGGGGCATCCGCAATGGCGGCCAGGAACAGTGCGCGGGCGGTCTCGGACTTGGAGCCCGGCACCTCCACGGTCGCGGCGATGGGGCCCCAGGAGGAGGGTGCGGGCCACCAAGTCGTGCCGTCCGCGGACCCGGTGGCGTCACCCGCGTCCCCGGGGGAGGTGGGGAGCGTGTCACCCATGTCCGTCACTCCTGGTACACCCGCTGGGCGTCCTCCCAGGCCTGGGCGCGCACCTGCTTGAGCTCCTGGCGCTGGGCCCTGCGGTTGCGGCAGCTCCACCCGACGGAGGGCCGGCCCTCCCGGTCGGTGGAGGCGATGAGGAGACCGCCGAAGAGGGCGAGGGAGCGGGTGAGGCCCCGGCGCAGGAGGCGGCGCTCGTCCCGGGAGGAGGCCGTCCACACCGGGTTGTTCACCACGGCCAGCGGGACGGCCAGCGTGGCGAGGACGGCCGCGGAGGTGCGTGTCCCCCTGCCGAGTGCCAGGGACAGCCCGGCCAGCGTCGTGACACCGCCGACGATGCGGGTCGCGAGGCGCAGCTGGTCCTCCTCGGGCTCGATGCCGGCCCGCTCCAGGAGGGGGGTGAGGACCTGCACGCGCTCGACGTGCGGGTCGGGGTCCCGCACGGCCGAGATCCCGTCGGCGATGAAGGGCGCTGCGAGCAGGGGCCTGGCAACCATCCGCAAGATGTTCATGCCCCCATTGTCCGACGTGGAACGCCGCGGGGCGAGCCGATGGAACAATTCCGGACGGGAGGACGTTCCAGTGAGCATGGAATCCAGCCCCCGGGAAGCCGGGGGTGTCGCCCTCGTCCCCGTTCCCGGGAGCGGGGGGACACCCACCGCCACGTCCCTCCCACCCGCGTCCGTCCGCCCCGCTCCCGACCTCCTGCGCGCCGCATGCGCGCTCGCGGCGCTAGCCTTGGGGGCGATGGACACTGCCGCAGCTGACCGCTCCGACCTCGACACGCGCTTCGAGGCCGAGGCACTGCCCCTGCTCGACCAGCTCTACGGGGCGGCCCTGGGCATGACGCGGAACCCGACGGATGCCGAGGACCTCGTCCAGGAGACCTTCGCGAAGGCCTACGCCAAGTTCGGGCAGTACAGGCCGGGGACGAACATCAAGGCCTGGCTCTACCGGATCCTCACGAACACCTTCATCACGCAGTACCGCAAGGTGCAGCGTTCCCCCAAGCGCGCAGGCACCGACACGGTCGAGGACTGGCAACTGGCCGACGCCGCCTCCCACGACGGGCGGGGGCTCCGCTCCGCGGAGGCCGAGGCCCTGGACCACATGCCCTCCTCCCAGGTCCGCCAGGCCCTGGAGGAACTCTCCGAGGAGTACCGCATGGCCGTGTTCCTCGCCGACGTCGAGGGCTTCAGTTACAAGGAGATCGCCGAGATCCTGGACGTGCCCATCGGCACCGTCATGAGTCGCCTGCACCGCGGTCGCCGGATCCTGCGCGAGAAGCTGGCGGACTACGCCGCCGAGTACGGGATCGGGGGTGCGAGGTGAGCTGCTCCGAGGACCCCACCTGCCAGGAACTCCTCGACCACCTCTACGAGTTGGTCGACGGGGACGAGGAGGCCCTGGACGCACGCTCGCGCGCCCTGCTGGCCGCCCATGTCACGGTGTGCCCGTCCTGCCGTGACGCCCTCGACGCCGAGCAGCACGTGCGTGAGCTCCTGCGCCACTGCTTCTCCGCCCGGGCGCACGCCCCGGCCGAACTGCGTGTGCGCGTGGTGCGGATGACGACCCGCACACGCACTGACTGACCCACACCGGCACTGACCGACGCACCCCGGGGCGTCGCCCGTTCCCGGGGTCCGATCAGGGGAAGCCCGGATGGTGCCCGGGCGGACGGTCGCCTTGGATGGGGGTGGGGGCACCTCCCCGGTCCGGCACGGCACCAGGCACGTGCCCGGCAGCGTCCGGTCGACCACGTCCGGGGCACCGTGACCCGGACCCTCTCCGACGGGACGGCAGGACGATGCGCAGATCAGTGGCGGTGGTGGCGCTGCTCCTCGTGGGCGGGGTCGGGACTCCCCGCAGGTACCACGAGGCCTGGGCCGAGGACTACCACGAACGCTTCGACGACCCCCGTCTGCAGGTGGTCGCCCTGGCACTGCTGGCGCCCTCGGGGCACAACATGCAGCCCTGGCGGGTGCGTCTGGACCCGGACGACCCCTCCGCCATGGAGCTCCTCACGGACAACCGGACCCGTCCGACCTCCCGGCCTCCCTGGAGCGGAATCTGGTGGCGCGTGTGGAGGTGACACGGGGAGCCGCGGAAGAGGGGCCGTGGGAGAACCCGGAGTACGCGGCGATGTTCGCCTCCGACACGAACCGCGCCGCCTTCGCCGACCGGGCGGTCACCGCGGCGCAGACCGTGGACCTCGTGGACGCCGCCACCCGCGCGGGCCACCTGCCCGGTGTCGCGTCGGTGGAGGTCGAGGTGCGCGACTCGCCCGGGGACCTCGCGGAGATCGCGGCCCTGGCCCGGCGCGGGACCGACATCGAGTCCCGGCTCGCACCTGCGGGGGCGGAGACCGCTGCCGTGTTCCGCTCCGACGAGCGCCGGAAGAACGCCGCACGCTTCGGCTTCTCGGTGGAGGGGCAGGGGACGTCCGGGGTGTCGATGTACCTGACCCAGGGCCTGGTCACCCTGGTCCCGGGGCTGCTCTCCGCCGATGCGCAGGCCGACCGGCTCCGGAGGTCGACCCGGGAGGCCCTGGCGCACACCCCGGCGTTCCTGGTCGTGAGGACCCCGGACGACACGCCGGCCGGACAGGTCGCCGC
>NZ_CCXH01000166.1 GCF_000820725.1 Actinomyces polynesiensis
GCAGATGGCGCAGGAGTACGCGCGGGCCCACCGGCTCCTCGCCCCGGAGGGCGGCACGGTCCAGAGGCTGCTGCGCCTGGGGGTGCCCACCCGGGAGTTCCCGACCTCGATGCGCCTGGGGGTCGAGGACCTCCTGTGGACGCCGGGGGAGGACGGGTCGGGCGCGTGACCTGTGTCGCCCGGCGGGCCGCCACGTTGTCTCCCGGCGCGCACCTGTGGGAGACTGTCCGGGTTGAGTCCACGAGCGAAGGAGGGGTCATGTCGAAGAAGGGTCGTAAGCGTCGTGACCGTCGCAAGCACGGAGCGAACCACGGCAAGCGTCCGAACGCCTGACACGTGGGAGGGGACCGAGAGGTCCTGAATGCTTGTGGAGTGCCCGGCAGCATCGCTGCCGGGCACTTCTGTCACTCGGTGCCGGGACGTCACTCAGTGCCGGGAGCGCAGGCGCCCCCCCAGCTTCCACAGCTCCACGACCACGAACACCAGCACCGCCATGCCGGCCGGGACCGCCCATCCCGCCCAGCCCAGGGACGCCGAGCGGAACAGGGTGTGCATGAAGGGCGCCTGGACGAACAGCACCTGCAGGGCCACCAGTGAGGCGACGCTGATCCACACCACGCGGTTCGTGCCGACGACGTCGCGCCGCAGGGAGGTCGTGGAGAGGAAGCGGCAGTTGAACAGGTAGGCGAGCTGGGCGAAGGCCAGGGTGTTGACGGCCACCGTCTGCGCGACACGGACATCGCCGGTGGAGGACCGCGCGATGACGAAGGCCGCCAGGGTGGTGAAGCCGATCAGCACGGAGACGAAGGCGATCTGGGACAGCGAGCGCCGACCCAGCAGGGGGGCGTCGCCGGGGCGCGGGGGCCGGTCCATGAGGCCGGGTTCGGGACCCTCGTAGGCCAGGGTCACCGACAGGGTGATCGCGGTGACCATGTTGATCCACAGGACCTGCACCGGCTCCAGGGGGAGGGTCCAGCCGGCGAGGACCGCCACGAGGAGGACCAGGGCCTGAGCCCCGTTCGAGGGGAGGAGGAAGACCACGGCCTTGACGATGTTGTCGTAGATGCGCCTCCCCTCCTCCACGGCGAGCTCGATCGTCGAGAAATTGTCGTCCGCCAGGACGATGTCGGCGGCGTCCTTGGTGGCCCCGGTCCCCTTGATGCCCATTGCGACCCCGACATCGGCGCGGGTGAGGGCCGGTGCGTCGTTGACGCCGTCGCCCGTCATCGCGACCACCTGGCCGCGGGCCTGGAGGGCCCGCACGATGCGGATCTTGTGCTCGGGACTGGTGCGCGCGTAGACGTGCACCTCGGGGGCGAGCTTCTCGAGGCGCGACTGCGGCATGGACTCGATCTCCGCGCCGGTCAGCACCGGGGCGTCGGGGGAGTCGACGATCCCCATCTCCTGGGCGATCGCCCGGGCGGTGCCCGCGTGGTCCCCGGTGATCATCGACACCGCGATGCCTGCGCGGTGGCAGGTGGCGATGGCCTCGATGGCCTCGGGGCGCGGTGGGTCGACGATTCCGGTGAGGCCGAGCATGACGAGCCCTCCCCCGACCGTCGCGTGGTCGAGGGGGTCGGCGTCGGTGCCGGTGTCCGCGGCGCCGAGGCGGGCGGCGGCGAGCACCCGCAGGCCCTGGGACCCCAGTGAGTCGATGGCCCGTTCCCAGTGGCCCCGGTCGAGTGCCTCGACCGTGCCGTCCGCTCCCAACTGATGGGTGCAGCGGTCGAGGACCCGGTCCGGTGCGCCCTTGACGAGCACCTCGGTGTCCCCCCCGGACTCGGGCGTGTGGACGCGGACGGCCATGTACTTGTGCTCGGAGTCGAAGGGGAGCACCTCGAGTCGCTCGTACCCCGAGGTCTCGAGGCCGGCCTTGAGACCGAGGACCACGAGGGCGCCCTCGGTCGGCTCGCCCACCAGGTGCCACCGAGCACCCGAACCTGCGCCGTCCTCGGGCGCCGGGTGTTCCGTGGGTGTCAGCACCGCGTCATTGCAGACCGCCATGGCCTCCACGACGGCATGCAGGTCCGGGTGGTCCCCCAGTGCGGCGACCCGGTTGCCGCCGCCGGCCTCGACGACCTCGCCCTCCGGCTGGTACCCGGTACCGGTCACGTCGTAGGTGGAGGCAGCCGCCACCACCTCGCGCACCGTCATCTCGTTCTTGGTGAGGGTGCCCGTCTTGTCGGAGCAGATCGTGCTCACCGCGCCGAGTGTCTCCACGGAGGGGAGGCGGCGGGTGATGGCGCGGCGCCGTGCGAGCTGCTGGACCCCGAGGGCCAGGGAGATCGTGATGATGGCGGGCAGGCCCTCGGGGACGGCGGCCACCGCGAAACCGATGGCGGCGGAGATGAGCTCGGCGGGGGGGAAGCCGTGGACGAGGCGCCCGATCAGCAGCATGACGGCGGCCATGCCGAGGATGGAGAGGGAGAGGGTACGTCCGAAGGCCGTGAGCTGGCGGGTCAGCGGGGTGTCGAGGGCGTCCTCGCCGGCCGCGGAGACGAGGCCGCGGATCCGCCCGATCTCCGTCCCGGTCCCTGTCCCGGTGACGACACCGATGCCCTGGCCCCCCGAGACGATGGTGCCGGAGAAGAGCATCGAGGAGCGGTCCCCGACGCCGGCGTCCGGCTCGGCGGGGGAGGGGTCCTTGGACGAGGAGACCGCCTCCCCGGTGAGGGCGGACTCCTCGACGCGCAGCATCGAGGAGGTGAGCAGCCTCAGGTCGGCAGGCACCCGGTCGCCCGCTCCCACCGCCACCACGTCGCCGGGGACGAGGAGGGCGGCATCGAGGTCCGTCCACTTCCCGTCCCGACGCACGCGCGCCCGTGCCTTCATCATCGAGCGGATCGCGTCGAGCGAGTCCAGGGCCTGGCCCTCCTGGATGAAGCCGATGACCGCGTTGACCAGTGCGACGGCGAAGACCACCGCGGCGTCCACCCAGTCGCCCATGATGGCCTTGAGCACGGCGGCCGCGAGCAGGATGTAGATGAGGACGTCGTCGAAGTGGGACAGGAACCGGCGCAGGGGACTCGGCCTGGGAGGGTCGGGCAGCTCATTGCGACCCGAGGTCGCCAGCCGCTCCTCCGCCTGCGCCTCGGTCAGTCCCTCATCGGTGACCCCGAGTTCACGCAGGACCTCCTCGGGGGGCGCGACCAGACTCCCCCCGCATCCGTGTCACCGGTCGTGGGTGCCTGTGGGGCGGTGGAGGTCGTCATGCACCCATGGTCGGGCCCCCGCGTCCCCGGGGCAAGTGACGTCCACCGGTGGTGGGCCCCGGTGCCCACGGTGTGCCCGCCGGACAGCTCAGTCCCGGGGGACGGTGCCGAGCCAGTCGTGCCACCCTTGGTGCAGGACGAGCCACGCGATCAGCGCATAACCCGCCTGCCCGGGGAGGACCGCGCCGTCGACGGTGCGGGCACCGGAGGCGGTCATGTCCTCCGTCCACTGGTCGTGGGCCTGGAGGGGGGTGAGGGTGTCGATGAAGGGGAGGCGTCGACGCTCGCAGACCTCGGCGCAGGCCTGGGAGAGCCTGTGGAGGTGCTGACGGTCCGCGCCCGCGAGCGGTGGGGGACCGACCACCATGCAGGGGAACTTGAGGTTCGTGGCCCGGTCGACGATGTTGGCGAGGTTGAGTCGCGCCCGGGGGGTGGAGATCCCGGCGGGCACGTCCGCGCTGCCGACACACACGACCAGGCGGTCGTCCCCACCCGGCACCAGCCTGGCCGTGACCTCCGGTTCCCAGCGCGCCGCGAGCCCGCCCGTCGTCTCTCCCGGGACCGCCAGGGGCATGACCACGGGCGGCGTGGGGAAGACCGTGCGCGCCACCGCCCGCCCGACCCACCCCAGTCCGCGGGGGTCCCCGACACCTGCGACCAGCTCGTCACCGACGATGCAGATCCGCATGTGTCGTCCTTCCCGTGACTGGGCCCACCCGACGGGGCGTGGGCGGTTCGACCTCGTCCTCCCCACAGGGTAGTGGGGAGGTCAGCGGGCGAAGGCCTCCTCCAGGAGGGTCGCGTGCTGGAGCTTGTGCAGGGAGGCCCGTCCTGCGGCCGGTGAGGCGCTCGCGGGACGCGAGACGACACGCACGGCGGTGCCGAGCTCGGGGAAGAGGTCGAGGGCGAGGAAGGGCCACGGCCCCTGGTTGCGCGGCTCGTCCTGCACCCACACGACCTCGGCACCGGGGTACGTCGCCAGCTGTGCGGCCACCTCCTGCGTCGCCAGGGGGTAGAGCTGTTCGAGACGGATGATCGCAGTCGCCCAGTCCTCCCGGGCGGAACGCTCCTTGAGGAGGTCGTAGTAGAGCCGCCCCGAGCACAGCAGCACCCGGTCGACCCCCTCGGGGTGCTGGACGACGTGCGGCTCGTGCTCACCGATCACGGGTCGGAAGGCGCCGGTCGTGAAGTCCTCGACCGACGAGGTCGCGGCCGGCAGGCGCAGCAGCTGCTTGGGGGTGAAGACCACCAGCGGGCGACGCGGGCGGTGGTAGGCCTGCGAGCGCAGCATGTGGAAGTGGTTGGCCGGGGTCGAGGGCTGGACGACCCACATGTTGTCCTCGGCCGCCATCGACAGGTAGCGCTCGATGCGGGCGGAGGAGTGGTCCGGTCCCTGTCCCTCGTAGCCGTGGGGGAGGAGCAGGACCACCGAGGAGCGCTGTCCCCACTTCTGCTCCGCCGAGCTCACGAACTCGTCGACCACCGTCTGGGCGCCGTTGGCGAAGTCCCCGAACTGCGCCTCCCAGAGGACGAGGGCGTCCGGGCGCTCCACGGAGTAGCCGTACTCGAAGGCCATGACCGCGTACTCGGAGAGCGGGGAGTCGAAGATGTCGAATCGCGCCTGGTCGGCGGTGAGGAAGCGCAGCGGGGTGAACTCGCGGCCGTCGTCGTGGTCGTGGAGGACGGCGTGGCGCTGGACGAAGGTGGCGCGGCGCGCGTCCTGTCCGCTCATGCGCACCGGCGTGCCCTCCATGAGCAGGGTGCCCAGGGCGAGGAGCTCCCCGAAGCCCCAGTCGATGGGGGTGCGTCCGTGGGCCATCTTCCAGCGCTTCTCGCACAGCTGGGCCATCTTCGGGTGCGGGGTGAAGCCCTTGGGGAAGGCCCGGTAGGCGTCCCCGATGCGGTGGATGGAGGCCTCCGTGGTGGCCGACTCCCAGCCGATCATCATGCCCTGCCCCGGCAGCTGGGACTCGGGGACCTCCCAGTCGGGGGTGCCCGGCTCGGCGGTGGTGGGGGCGGCGGGCCTCCAGCCGTGCTCGCGGGTCTCGGCGAGGATCTTGCCGAGCTCCTCCTCGTACTCCTTGATGGAGGCCTGGGCCTGCTCATCCGTCAGCTGTCCGCGCCCGATGAGGTTGCGGGTGTAGACCGTGCGGGTGGAGGGGATGTGTCCGATGAGGCCGTACATGACCGGCTGGGTCATCGAGGGGTCGTCGCCCTCGTTGTGCCCGCGCCGGCGGTAGCAGACCATGTCGATGATGACGTCCTTGTGGAACTCCTCGCGGTACTGCGCCGCCAGGGAGGCCACCCGCACCACGGACTCCGGGTCGTCACCGTTGACGTGGAGGATCGGGACCTGGAGACCCTTGGCGAGGTCGGTGGGGTAGCGGGTGGAGCGCCCCGAGGTCGGGCCGGTGGTGAAGCCGATCTGGTTGTTGACGATGACGTGGATCGTGCCGCCGGTGCGGAAGCCCGCCAGCTGGCTCATGTTCAGCGTCTCCTGGACCACTCCCTGTCCGATGAAGGCGGCGTCGCCGTGGATGAGGATCGGCACCACCGGCAGGTCGGGGTCCCCGAGCTCGTCCTGCTTGGCCCGGACGATGCCCTCGAGCACGCCGTCGGCGGCCTCGAGGTGGGAGGGGTTCGCCGCGAGGTAGACCTTGGTCGCCAGGCCGTCGTCGACGGAGTACACGCCCTCGGTGCCCAGGTGGTACTTGACGTCGCCGGAGCCCTGGACGGTGCGTGGGTCCTGGTTGCCCTCGAACTCGGAGAAGATCTGGCCGTAGGACTTGCCGGCGATGTTGGCCAGGACGTTGAGGCGCCCGCGGTGCGCCATCGCGATGGCCACCTCGTGGATGCCGCGGTGGGCCGCGTCGGCGAGGATCGCGTCGAGCAGGGGGATCAGGGACTCCCCACCCTCGAGGGAGAAGCGCTTCTGACCGACGTACTTCGTCTGGAGGAACTCCTCGAAGGCTTCGGCGTGGTTGAGGGTGGACAGGATGTGGCGCTGCTCGGCCGGGGAGGGTGCGGCGTAGCGCTGCTCGATGTGCTTCTGGACCCACTTGCGCTGGATCGGGTCCTGGATGTGCATGTACTCGATGCCCACGGAGCGGGTGTAGGTGTCGCGCAGGCGGGCCAGGATGTCGCGCAGGAGCATCTGGTCCTCGCCGCCGAAGCCGCCGGTGGGGAAGGCGCGGTCGAGGTCCCACACGGACAGCCCGTAGCTGGTGATGTCGAGGTCGGGGTGGCGCCGGATGCGGTAGGCGAGGGGGTCGGTGTCGGCCGCGAGGTGGCCGCGGGAGCGGTAGGCGTGGATGAGCTCGGCGATGCGGGCGGGCTTGCCCTTCTCCCGCTCGATGTCGTACTCGTGGTCCGCCTCCCAGTGGTACGGCGGGTGCGGGACGTGCTGGGCGTCGAAGACCCGGTCGTAGAAGCCGTCCTGCCCGGCCAGCTTGTGGGAGACGAGCCGCAGGAACTCCCCCGAGGCCGCACCCTGGATGACGCGGTGGTCGTAGGTGGAGGACATGAACATCGTCTTGCCGATGCCCAGCAGCGCGAGCTTGCGCGGGGACACCCCGGCGTACTCGGCGGGGAAGTCGGTGGCGCCCACGCCCACGATCAGCCCCTGCCCGCTCATCAGGCGCGGCACGGAGGTCGTGGTGCCCAGGGTGCCGGGATTGGTGAGGGAGACGGTGGCCCCGGCGAAGTCCTCGGGGGTGAGGCTGCCGGCACGTGCGCGACGCACGATGTCCTCGTAGGCCGCCACGAACTCCATGAAGGTCAGGGTGTCGGCCTCGTGGACGACGGGGACGATGAGGTTGCGCGTCCCGTCGGGACGCTGCACGTCGATGGCGAGCCCGAAGCCGACGTGGGCCATGTGCTCGACGGCCGGCTTGGAGTCCTTCGGCGCGTAGCGCACGTTCATGGCTGGCATCTCGCACAGGGCCTCGACGACGGCGTAGCCGATGAGGTGGGTGAAGGAGACCTTGCCGCCGACGGTGCGTGCCAGGTGCGCGTTGAGCAGTGCGCGGTTCTCGATGAGGAGCTTGGCGGGGATCTCGCGGGTGGAGGTGGCCGTGGGCACGCCCAGGGAGGTCTCCATGTTCTTCGCGGTGGCGCGTGCGATGCCCTTGAGCACCTCGGTGGTGTCCTCCGTCGGGGCGTCGGCGTTGAGGGCGGCGGCGGCCCGGGCGTGCTGGAGGCGCGTGTAGGGGGACGTGGCCTCGGCCAGTTGGGAGGGGGGTGCCGGGGGCAGGTCGGAGCGCGTCACCGAGACGCTGTTGTGGGGCAGCTCCTGGACGGCCTGCTTCTGGGCGAAGGCCTCCTCCGCGGCGACGGTGGCGCGGGTGTGGCCGGGGTGTCCCTGCTCGTGCGAGGGCGACGCCGCAGCGGGCGCACCGGGTGCGGGGGGAGCGGGGGGCGCGGAGTGGCGCAGCTGGCGGGGGGACGTCCGTGGACGCCGCGGGGGCGGACGGGGGGACGGGAGCCGTGACGGGGTGGTCCCCGGCCGCGAAGTAGTCCCGCCAGGACTGGTCGACGGAGGCGGGGTCACGGCGGTACTGCGCGAGCATCTCGTCGATGTACCACTGCTCCGACGCCGTCCCGCGCCCTGCGGACCCTCCGTTGGTCGATCCGTCCACTGTCGTCGCTCCCGTTCGTCACGCGTCACCTGGGTCTGGGACGCGCACCAGCATATGACGAAAGTCCTCGACCCCTCCGGACATGGGGACAACTTTCCGGCCTCTTTCCCGGGGTTTGCCGTGCACCGGGGCAGACGCTGGCCCGGGACGGGCGCGCGTCCCTCCCCCCCCGGGCGCCCCGGTGTGTGCCCCGCTGCGCGCCGCGGTGTGTGTCGGACCCGTCCCGCACTCGCCCTGTCGCGGCGGCGCGGGGGGCCAGTAGTATGGCGTCCATCATGGACAGTGACAGTTGCGGCCGACCACCCGTGGTCCCCCTGCCCGACCCCGAACCCGATGCCTTCTGCGGCCGTCCCGGCCGTCGCCACGACGACCACCGCGCAGGTGAGGGCCGGTGATCGTCGACATCCTCATGCTCCTGCTCGGAGTGCTCCTCACGGCCGGAACCTTCATCTTCGTGTCCTCCGAGTTCTCGCTGGTGGCCGTGGACCAGGCCTCCGTCGAGCGACGTGCACTCAAGGGCGACAAGCGGGCCGCCCAGGTGCTGCGGGCGACCAAGGAGCTGTCCACCCAGCTCTCGGGCGCGCAGGTGGGCATCACGCTGACGACGATCCTCCTGGGCTACACGACCCAGACCACCATCGCCAGCCTGCTGACCTCCCTGCTCGGCAACGTCGGGGTGGCCCAGGCGCTGGCCACCACCATCGCCGTCGTCGTGGCGGCGATCCTCATCAACGCCTTCTCCATGCTCTTCGGCGAGCTCGTCCCGAAGAACCTGGCGCTCGCCCACCCCCTGAAGACCGCCGGGATGGTCGTCCCCTTCCAGATGATCTTCACCACGGCCTTCCGCCCGCTCATCGCCGTCCTCAACGGCACCGCGAACTGGGTGCTGCACCGCATCGGCATCGAGCCCCAGGAGGAGATCTCCTCGGCGCGTTCGGCCTCCGAGCTGGCGGCACTGGTGCGCCACAGTGCTGAGGAGGGCACCCTCGACACCTCCACGGCCAGCCTGTTCACCAAGTCGATCCGCATCGGTGAGCTCTCCGCCGTCGACGTCATGACCGACCGTGGGCTCGTCCGTTTCCTCGGCCAGGACGCGATGGCCTCCGATGTCGTGGAGCTGGCCCGCGAGACCGGGCACTCCCGTTTCCCCGTGATCGGTGACGACAGTGACGACGTCGTGGGGCTGGTGTCCCTGCGCCGTGCCGTCGCCGTGCCCTGGGAGAGGCGCGGGGAGGTCCCCGTCGTCTCCTCCTCGCTGCTCGCCCCGGCGCCCCGTGTCCCCGAGACGATGGACCTGGCCCCGCTCCTGGTCCAGCTGCGCGACGAGGGGCTCCAGATGGCCGTGGTGGTCGACGAGTACGGCGGTGTGGCGGGGATCGTCACGCTCGAGGACGTCGTCGAGGAGATCGTCGGGGAGGTCTCCGACGAGCACGACCACCGTCGCCTGGGGATCCGCTCCCAGCCGGACGGGACCTTCCTGGTGCCCGGCCGCCTGCGCCCCGACGAGTTGGAGGAG
>NZ_CCXH01000167.1 GCF_000820725.1 Actinomyces polynesiensis
AGCCGGACGGACCTTCCTGGTCGCCCGGCCGCTGCGCCCGACGAGTTGGAGGAGCGCACCGGCGTCGTCGTGCCGGACGAGGGTCCCTACGAGACGTTGGCGGGCCTCGTCATGACGGAGCTGGGACGTGTGCCCCAGCTCGGGGACTCCGTGGTGGTCGCAGGGGCCCACCTGACGGTCACCCAGATGCAGGGGCGTCGGGTCACGCAGGTCACCGTCACACCACCCCCGCCCCACCACGAGGAGGAGGTGTCACTGTGAGCCCACTCGTCGGGGTCCTCGTCACCGTCCTCCTGCTGGGGGTCAACGCCTTCTTCGTCACCTGTGAGTTCGCCACCACCTCCTCGCGGCGCTCCCAGATCGAGCCCCTCCACGAGCAGGGCAAGCGCGGGTCCGCCCAGGCGATGTACGCGCTGGAGCACGTCTCGCTCATGCTGGCCATCTGCCAGCTGGGCATCACCGTGGCCTCCACCTCGCTGGGCGTGGTGGCGGAGCCCGCCATCGCGCACCTGGTCGAGGGGCCGATGGTCTCCCTGGGCCTGCCCGCCGCCTCGGCGCACGTGGTCGGGTTCGTCGGCGCCCTCGTCATCGTGCTCTTCCTCCATGTCGTCTTCGGCGAGATGGTCCCGAAGAACATCGCGATCGCGAACCCGCACCGCGCACTCCTGGTGCTCGCGCCCCCGTTGGTGGCCTTCGGCCACGTCCTGCGTCCGGTCATCGAGGCGATGGACCACGCGGCCAACTGGTTCCTCAGGATCCGCGGCATCACGCCCCGCTCGGAGATCTCGGCCGCCTTCACCGCCGAGGAGGTCGCCTCGATCGTCGAGCGCTCCCAGCAGGAGGGGAAGATCCACGACGACCTCGGCCTCCTGACGGGCACACTCGAGTTCTCCGAGGAGAACGCGGGCAACGCGATGGTCCCCCTGGACGACCTCGTGGTCCTGCCCCGCGACTGCACCCCCGCCATGGTCGAGAGCGAGGTCGCCCACACGGGGTACTCGCGCTACCCCGTCGTCGGCGAGGACGGGGCCATCATCGGCTACATCCACCTCAAGGACGTGCTCTACGCCCAGGGGCCCGAGCGTGACGAGCCCGTCACCCCCTGGCGGATCCGCCGCATGGAGTCGGTCCGGGCCACCGACGAGGTCGAGGACGCACTGCGCCACATGCAGCGCACGGGGACGCACTGCGCGGAGGTGGTCGACGACCACGGCGACGTGCAGGGCGTCCTGTTCCTCGAGGACATCCTCGAGGAACTGGTGGGGGAGGTGCGCGACTCCCTCCAGAGGGAGCAGGGCACCTGAGTCCCGGAATGTGTCGGGAGTCACTGTGGGGTTGCCCCTCCGGGACGATCGATCCACACACTTCACCGCGATCCCGTTATAGGTTTGTGACCGTTGTGGTCGGGCACCCCGACCCGGAACCCCTGGAGGACGTCAGTGACCCGAGAAGTGGCGAGCCCCTTCCCGAGCCGCCGTGACCTCCGTGGCAGTGGTCGAGGTCCCTCTCCCGCGGTCGACCCGACGGATCCCGTGGTGCGCACCCCCGGTGGCACCTCGGACACCGCTTGTCCCCTGCCCTCGCGCCGCTCCCTGCACGTCGCACCCACCCGGGCGGCGTCGCCCTCGTCGTCGGTCCCCTCCCACGCCGCCCCGCCGCCCCCGGCCACGCCGGGCACCGTGACCACGGGGGAGGCTCCGTTCCCTGCCAGTGGCAGCTCCCGGAGGCCCCGTCACGGGGTCGGGCGCGCCTCGGTGCTCGTCGCGCTGGGGGCGATGACCGTGGCGGTGCCCCTGTCGGGCTTCGTCGGTCCCGACTCCTCCGTGGACCTGCCCGCCCGGGCGCTCGGTGGGCCAGTGGGAGGGGCCACTTGGGCGGACGGCCGGGCGTCGGACGTGGCGGACGCCGACTCCCTGGGGGCCACCGTGGCCGCGGCCTCGCGCAGTCGTGTGCGGAGCCCCCTCGAGACGACGAAGTGCCTGGCGGCCGACACGGCGTCGGACGGGACCCGTTAGGTCGTCGTCGAGGCGGACGACGTCGTCTACCCACTGACACAGGGCTCCTACCAGGTCACCTCCGGTTTCGGGATGCGCATCTCCCCGGTCACCGGGCAGGCCCTCATGCACGAGGGCGTGGACATGTCCGCCACTCTGGGGACCCCGATCCACGCCGTCGCCGACGGCGAGGTCGTCGAGCTGACGTCGGACTACAGGTCCGGCACCTACCTGCGCATCCGGCACACGGCGTCGGACGGGAGCGTCTTCTACTCCGCCTACGCCCACGAGTACATGGCCGACATCCTCGTGGCCGTCGGGGACCACGTCACCGCCGGTCAGCAGATCGGTGCCGTGGGGTCCAACGGGTGGTCCACGGGCCCGCACCTCCACTTCGAGATCCACGACGCGTCCGACACCCCGGTCGAGCCGCTGTCGTGGATGCAGTCCCACGGGGCGGCCTTCATCGGTGAGGAGTGCTCGTGATCCCCGTCGGCTCCCGCAGGCACCCGCTCGTGCTCGCCCACCGCGGCGGCGGTGACGAGGCGCCGGAGAACACGGTCGAGGCCTTCGCACACGCGCGCTCACTGGGGGTCCGCGACATCGAGACCGATGCCCATGTCACCGCCGACGGGAAGGTGGTCCTGGTCCACGACCCCTCCGTCGACCGCGTCACCGACGGGACCGGCGCGGTGGCGATGATGACGTGGCGGGAGATCTCCCGCCTGCGCAACCCGGAGGGGGGACGGAT
Source organism: Actinomyces polynesiensis (assembly GCF_000820725.1). Classification (GTDB taxonomy): domain Bacteria; phylum Actinomycetota; class Actinomycetes; order Actinomycetales; family Actinomycetaceae; genus Pauljensenia; species Pauljensenia polynesiensis. Next base: position 2,746 of record NZ_CCXH01000167.1, read on the forward strand.
CCCGCTCCTCTCCGAGGTGCTCGAGGAGTTCCCCGACCTCGCCTTCAACATCGACGCCAAGGAGGACGAGGTCGTGGCCCCCCTCCTGGACGTCCTGGCGGACCACGACGCCTTCGGGCGGGTGCTGATCGCCTCCTTCTCCGAGCGTCGCCTGGAACGTGTCCGGAGGTCCGGGCACGAGGGTCTGAGCACCTCCCTGGGGTCCACAGCGGTCGCCCGTCTCCTCGCGGCCGCCGAGACCGGCACCAACCCCACCACGTGGCACGTGCCCGGACCGAGGCAGGGGGTGCGCGCCGTCCAGGTTCCGGTCTCCTACGGTCCGGTGGGTGTCGTCTCGCGGCGGTTCGTGGCGACCGCACACGCCGCCGGCATCGCAGTGCACGTGTGGACCGTCGACGACGCGGAGGAGATGGTGCGACTCCTCGACCTGGGTGTCGACGGCATCGTCACGGACCGGCCCACCATGCTGCGCGACATCCTGCGTGCGCGTGGGCAGTGGGAGGACGACCCGGAGGACCGGGGCCCGGCGCAGGCCTGAGTCGGGACGCCACCGGTCAGGGTCCGGACGATGTCGGTTCAGGCCTCCGCCGCGAGTTCCTCCTCGACCTGCTCCAGACCCGACCTCGTCCCCAGTTCCAGGTGGGGGAGCGCCAGGGAGACCAGCGCGGCCACCACCAGGACGGGCGACAGGTACAGGAAGATCGGTGTCAGCGCCTCGACATAGGAGTGCACGATCCCTCCTCGCAGGACATCGGGCAGCCCCGAGACCAGGTGCGGGGTCAGCGATGCGGGATCGAGGCCCTCGGAGCGTGCCCGGGCCAGTGCCGTGCGGGTCGCCTCGTCGGGGGAGGAGGCCAGATCCGCGAGGAGCGCGGAGAGCCTGTCGCTGAGCCGCGAGGTGAACAGGGCCCCGATCAGCGCGGACCCGAGGGTCACCCCGATCTCACGGAAGAAGTTGTTCGAGGAGGTCGCCGTCCCCACGATCCGCTGGGGCACCGCGTTCTGGACGAGGAGGACGAGGAGCTGGAAGAAGAGTCCGATCCCGGCGCCGAGCGCGAAGGTGTAGGCGCTGAGCAGGAGGACCGAGGAGGTCTCGTCCACCGTCGACATGAGGACCAGGCCCCCGGCTGCGACCAGGGAGCCGACGGGCGGGAAGGCCCGGTAGTGGCCGGTGCGTGACACGAGGGCACCCGACACGGTGGAGGCGAGCAGCATGCCGACCGTCATGGGGATGAGCATCAACCCGGAGGTGGTCGCCGAGACCCCGTAGGCCATCTGCAGGTAGGTCGGGAGGTATCCCATCACCCCGAAGAGGGCGCCCATGGCGAGCATCCCCATGACGGTGGTGATGACGAAGGTGCGGTTGGTGAACAGCTGCATGGGGATGATGGGCTCACCGACCCGCGACTCCACCACGGGGAGGAGACCCCAGGCGAGCAGGACGAGGGCGACCAGGCCCGCACTCTGCCACGAGGCCCACTCGAACTGGTTCCCACCCCAGGTGGCCAGGAGGACGACGGCGACCGCCCCGACATCGAGCAGCGAGAGCCCCGCCCAGTCGACCCGTCCCTCGAAGCGACGCGCCGGCAGCTCCATCGCCAGGGCGATCGCGACCCACGCCGCGACGCCCAGCGGCAGGTTGATCCAGAAGACCCAGTGCCAGGACACGGAGTCCGTCAGCCAGCCGCCCACCAGCGGCCCCAGGACCGAGGCGACGCCGAACATGGCACCCATCGGCGCCATGTAGAGCGAGCGAACGCGGGCGGGCAGGATGTCGGCGGTGATGGCCTGCGAGGAGATCATCAGGCCTCCACCGCCCAGTCCCTGGAGGAAACGGAAGGCGATGAAGGTACCCATCGAGTCCGCGAACCCCGACAGGGCCGAGCCGACCAGGAACAGGGCGATGGCCACGAGGAAGGTCCGCTTGCGGCCGAAGAGGTCCCCGACCTTGCCGTAGACGGGCATCGACACGGTGATGGCCAGGGTGTAGGCGGTGACGATCCATGCCATGTGCTCGACGCCGCCCAGGTCGCCGACGATGGTGGGCATGGCGGTGCCGACGATCGTCTGGTCCAACGCCGAGAGGAACATGACGACCAGGAGGAAGACGTAGATCAGCCAGAAGCGGCGGTCCGGGTGGAAGGCGATCTCCTCGGCAGGGGTGGTCGCGGTCGTGGCGGGGGTGGGCATGGTGCTCCTGGGGATGTCTCGATGGTTCTGGATGGAGGGCAGGATCCGGTGCCGCTCAGCCGGCGAGGGCGTTCCTCAGCCCGTCCACCGCGGGAGGCACGAGTTCGCTCAGTGGCGTCCTCCGCGGGCCGGCGTGCCACGTCCCGAGGACGGTGCGCTCGACGGAGGTGACCAGGCATGCCGTCGCCACCGCATCGGGCGACGTCCCGGGGACGCCCAGGCGTTGCGCGGCCGCCTCGCGGACCGCCGTCTCGAAGTCGTGCACCCTCGCCATGAGGAGGGGATGGAGCTCCGGATTGCCGTGGACCACCTCCATGCCGGTCCCGTCGTCGTCAACGGTCTGCTCGAGCACCTCCATCCGGGCGACCATGAGCTCCTCGACCGCGTCGAGGAGACCGGGTGTGCGGCGTGAGGCGAAGTCGGCCAGGGCGCGGGGAGGCACCTCGTCGAGGTCCGGGATGAAGGCGTCGTTCTTCGTCGGGAAGTGGTTGAAGAAGGTCCGCCTGGACACGCCCGCCGCCTCTGCGATCTGCTCGACGGTGATCTCCTGGACCTGCCGGGTGCGCGCCAGTCCGAGCGCGGCGCGGTGGATGTCCTGACGGGTCCGCCGGGATCTCGACGAGGGGCAGTGGGCGGTCTTCACGCAGAGCATTCTGCACTGAGTGCAGAAACTGCACAAGGTGCAGGACGTGGGAAGCGTCACCGGGGCGGTGGATGGGCAGCGGTGCATGTCCCGGACGCCGTGGTCACGGGTACGGCCGGCAGTGGCCCGGACAGGGGAGTGGCCCGGACAGGGGAGTGGCCCGGCTCCGACCTCTCGTCGGAACCGGGCCACGCTTCCGTGGTGCCCCGAACAGGATTCGAACCTGCGGCCTTTCGCTCCGGAGGCGAACGCTCTATCCACTGAGCTATCGGGGCCGACGTCGAGACATGGTACCAGCCCCGGGCACCGGCCCCGCACCCGCACGGGCGGCAGCACGCGTGAGATACTGGACGGCGCCCCGCACCCCCACCGAGGAAGGTCCCACGTGCGCGTCCACATCGCTTCCGACCATGCCGGTTTCGAACTCAAGGCCCATCTGGTCGAGCACCTGCGCGAGGAGGGCTTCGAGGTCGTCGACCACGGTGCCGAGACCTACGACCCCCTCGACAACTACCCACCGATGTGCCTGGACTGCGCGGAGGCCGTCGCCGCGGATCCCGGGAGCCTGGGCATCGTCATCGGGGGCTCGGGCAACGGCGAGCAGATCGCGGCGAACAAGGCCCGCGGGATCCGTGCGGCCCTGGCCTGGAGCGAGGAGACGGCAGCACTGGCCCGTCAGCACAACGACGCCAATGTGGTGTCCATCGGGGCGCGCATGCACACCGCCGAGGAGGCCACCCGTTTCGTCGACGTCTTCCTGGCCACCCCCTTCAGTGGCGACCAGCGTCACCAGCACCGCATCGACCAACTGACGAACTACGAGCAGAGCGGCCTCATCGACCGCGACTGAGCGCCCGGGGGGCCGGCCGGGGTCCGCGCACCGGGAGCATTCGCCCACCGCGCGCCCATCCGACTACCCTCGTCCCGTGACCCCTGAAGAACTCGCCGCACTCATCCGCACCACGCTGCTCGACGCCGCGACCGCGGGCCGGATCGCCCTGGACCCGACCGACGTCCCCGACACCGTCAAGGTCGAGCGCCCCCGCAACCGCGACCACGGTGACTGGGCGACCAATGTCGCCCTCCAGCTGGCCCGGCGCGCGGGCCTCACCCCGCGCGAGTTCGCCGAGGTCCTCGCCGCATCCCTCCGCGAGGCGGAGGGCATCGAGGGGGTCGCCGTCGCCGGACCGGGGTTCATCAACATCACCCTGGGCGCGGCCTCCGCCGGGCAGCTCGCCGCGGCCATCGTGGGGGCGGGCACGGCCTACGGCACGAACACCTCGCTGGCCGGCACCCACATCAACCTCGAGTACGTCTCCGCCAACCCCACCGGCCCGGTCCACCTGGGTGGGGCACGCTGGGCGGCCGTCGGCGACTCCCTGGCCAGGCTCATGGAGGCCTCCGGAGGCCAGGTCACGCGCGAGTACTACTTCAACGACCACGGCTCCCAGATCGACCGTTTCGCGCGCTCCCTCCACGCCCGCGCGATGGGCCACGAGGCCCCCGAGGACGGCTACGGCGGCCAGTACATCGCCGAGATCGCCGACCAGGTCCGCCACGACGCCCTGGCCGCGGGCGAGCCGGATCCCGTCACCCTGCCCGAGGAGGACGCGGTCGAGGCGTTCCGCGCCCGTGGCGTGGACCTGATGTTCGACGAGATCAAGGAGCGTCTGCACACCTTCCGCTCCGACTTCGACGTGTTCTTCCACGAGGAATCCCTCCACACCTCCGGTGCCGTCGCCCGGGCCATCGAGGTGCTGCGTGAGCGCGGCGAGGTCTTCGACGAGGACGGCGCCTTGTGGCTGCGCACCACCGACTACGGCGACGACAAGGACCGCGTCCTCATCAAGTCCGACGGCCAGGCCGCCTACTTCGCCGGCGACGTCGCCTACTACCTCGACAAGCGCCGCCGTGGCGCCGATGTCGCGGTCTACCTCCTGGGTGCGGACCACCACGGCTACATCGGACGCATGATGGCGATGTGCGAGGCCTTCGGGGACACCCCGGGGGTCAACATGCAGATCCTCATCGGCCAGATGGTGAACCTCGTCAAGGACGGACAGCCCGTGCGCATGTCCAAGCGTGCCGGGACGATCGTCACCCTGGACGACCTGGTCGACGCCGTGGGCGTGGACGCCGCGCGTTACGCCCTGGTCCGTGTGTCCATGGACTCCAACCTCGACATCGACCTGGACCTGCTGACCTCCCACACCAACGAGAACCCGGTCTTCTACGTCCAGTACGCCCACGCCCGCACCCGCAACGTGGCCGCAACGCCGCCGAGCACGGTGTCTCCCGTGAGGCCGGGTTCGACCCGGCCGCGCTGGACCACCCGGCCGACGCCGACCTCCTCGGTGTCCTCGCCCAGTTCCCCGCCCAGGTGGCCCAGGCGGCCGAGCTGCGCGAGCCCCACCGCGTGGCGCGCTACCTCGAGCAGCTCGCCGCCGCCTACCACGCCTGGTACGGCCAGTGCCGAGTCACCCCGCGCGGTGAGGAGTCCGTGACCCCCGGTCACGTCGCGCGCCTGTGGCTCAACGACGCGGTGTCCCAGGTCCTGCGCAACGGCCTGGGCCTGCTGGGCGTCGAGGCACCCGAGAGGATGTGAC
>NZ_CCXH01000168.1 GCF_000820725.1 Actinomyces polynesiensis
CGTCGAACTACAACATGTTCCCCAAGCCCGGGGTGCTCGCCGTCGAGGACGGGGCCGCCCAGTGGGTGCTGCGTCCCCAGACCCTGGCGGACCTGATGGCGCTGGACCCCGGTCTCGACGCCGACTGAACGCAACGGGAGGCGCCCGGGCCGGTCGGGCCGCGACACCCCCGGGGCGACGGACCGCCCGTCGCCCGATTTTCATCATCCAAGTCAACCCATGGGAGTCCATCCGCTTCCCCACGCGTGGGGAAGGACTCAGTCCACGGACTGGACCACGTGCCACGCCCCCCTCAGTGAAGGTAAAGTCGAGCCCATGTCAGAGGAAAATGCCCAAGGCGCCCCGGCCGGACCGCTCGTCGTCGTCGAGCACGTCTACAAGCACTTCGGTGACTTCGAGGCCCTCCACGACATCAACCTGACGGTGGACAAGGGGGAGGTCGTCCTGCTCGTCGGTCCCTCGGGGTCCGGCAAGTCGACGCTCTGTCGCACCATCAACCGCCTGGAGACGGTGACCTCGGGCGAAATCTACATCGACGGCGTGCCCCTGCCCAAGGAGGGCAAGAAGCTCGCCGCACTGAGGGCCGACGTGGGGATGGTGTTCCAGTCCTTCAACCTCTTCTCCCACAAGACGATCCTCGAGAACGTCACCCTGGCCCCCGTCAAGGTCAAGAAGGTCCCCAAGGACGAGGCGGTCGAACGCGCCCGCCAGCTCCTGGACCGCGTGGGCGTGGGCGCACAGGCGGACAAGTACCCCGCCCAGCTCTCCGGCGGCCAGCAGCAGCGCGTCGCCATCGCACGGGCCCTCGCCATGCAGCCCAAGGTCATGCTCTTCGACGAGCCCACCTCCGCCCTGGACCCCGAGATGATCAACGAGGTCCTCGACGTCATGGTGCAGCTGGCGAAGGACGGCATGACGATGATCGTCGTCACCCACGAGATGGGTTTCGCGCGCAAGGCGGCGGACCGGGTGGCATTCATGTCGGACGGCCAGATCATCGAGCAGGCCCCGCCCGAGCAGTTCTTCTCCCACCCCCAGACGGATCGCGCCAAGGACTTCCTCTCCAAGATCCTCTCCCACTGATCGCTCGGAGCGCCCCCCGGGTGCTCCGGACCCATCAACACGCAGCACCCATCCCCACCGGGCGTCGCCCCGGTGCACACGAAAGGACCTCCCATGCGCACGAAGGGTTTCCTCGCGCTGGTGGCGGCAGCCGCCACGGCGCTCTCCCTGGCGGCCTGCTCCTCCGGGTCGCAGTCCGGCGGGGCTGCCGCCGAGTTCCCGGTGGCGACGAACGTCGACCTCACCGACTCCCCGACCTACGACACCATGAAGTCCAACGGCAAGGTCCGCATCGGTGTGAAGGAGGACCAGCCGGGTCTGGGGTACCTGGACGCCGTCACGGGTGAGCGTTCCGGGTTCGACATCGAGATCGCCACCTGGATCGCCGCAGAGCTCGGCTTCTCCGCCGACCAGATCGAGTTCCAGAAGGTTCCCTCCGCCAACCGCGAGCAGGCCCTCATCAACGGGGACATCGACTACTACGTCGGGACGTACTCCATCACTGACAAGCGCAAGGAGCAGGTCGGCTTCGCCGGTCCGTACTTCGTCACCGGGCAGGGCCTGCTCGTGAAGGCCGACAACACGGACATCAAGTCCGACCAGGACCTCGCCGGCAAGACGGTCTGCTCGGCCACGGGATCCACCCCGATCCAGAACATCAAGGACAACTACCCCGACACCAAGACGACGGAGTTCGACAACTACTCCCAGTGCGTCGAGGCCCTCAAGGACGGCACCGTGGACGCGGTGACCACCGACCAGGCGATCCTCATCGGCTACGCCGCCCAGGAGCCGGACGCCCTCAAGGTGGTCGGTGACCCCTTCAGCGTGGAGAAGTACGGGGTCGGCGTCCCCAAGGACGATGCCGCCCTGCGCCACTTCATCAACAAGGTCTTCACCGACGGTGGCGACACCTGGACCAAGATCTACGACGAGACGCTCGGCGCCTCCGGGACGAAGGTCGAGCAGCCGGCCGTCGACGACTACGAGTGACCGGGTGGTGGG
>NZ_CCXH01000169.1 GCF_000820725.1 Actinomyces polynesiensis
CCACCACGCACCGCGGAACTGACCATCGGTAGGAGGCACAGTGGACGTCCTGTTCAACAACCTGGACCTGTTCGTTGACGGCTTCAGGAACACCCTGATCCTCTTCGCCGGGGGCGGTGCCATCGCACTGGTCCTCGGGTTCATCACCGGCGCCATGAGGGTCTCACCCGTTCCGGTGATGCGGGCCGTGGGGACGCTCTACGTCAACCTCGTGCGCAACACACCGCTGACGCTCCTCTTCTTCTTCTTCGTCCTCGGGTACCCGAAGCTCTTCCCCAAGGGCACGTGGGGCTCCGGGCTCTCCTTCGTGCAACTCGCGATCATCGCGCTGGGCCTCTACACGGCCACGTACATCGCGGAGGTCATCCGCTCCGGCATCAACACGATCCCCGCGGGGCAGATGGAGGCCGGGCGGGCCCTCGGGTTCACCTTCACCCAGTCCATGGAGCTCATCGTCCTGCCCCAGGCGGGGCGGGCGGTGATCCCCCCGCTGATGAGCGTCCTCATCGCCCTGCTGAAGAACACGACCGTGGCCGCGGGCTTCTCGGTGGCGGAGGCCGGCGCCATCCGCGCCTCGCTCTCCGAGCGCTCCGAGCCGCTCCTGGCGGGGTTGCTGTGGGTCGCCGCGATCTTCGTGGTCCTGGTGCTCCTCCTCGCCACCCTCCAGCGGTACCTCGAGAACAGACTGAAGGTGGTCCGATGAGCTCCCAGCACATCTACGACGTCCCCGGTCCGGTCGCCCGCCGGCGCTACGCGCTCATGGCCGTCGCCACGATCATCGTGGTCGGTGCCATCCTCGCGTTCATCATCTACCGCTTCCAGGTGACCGGGCAGTTCTCCGCACGCAAGTGGTCGGCCTTCACCTACCCGCAGGTCTGGGCGCAGATCGGCCTGCGGACGCTCAACACCCTCAGGGCGTTCCTCGTCTCCGCCGTGCTGGCACTCGTCGTGGGCCTGCTCCTCGCCGTCGGGAGACTCTCCGACCACCAGTGGGTCAAGGTGTCGGTGGTCTGGTTCCTGGAGATCTTCCGCGCGATCCCCGTCCTGATCCTCATGATGCTCATGTACTACGGGATGCCGACGGTGGGGCTGAAGTTCTCGACCTTCACGTCCGTGGTCACGGCGCTCACCCTGTACAACGGCACGATCCTGGCCGAGGCGATCCGTTCGGGCATCCTCGCGCTCCCACGGGGCCAGTGGGAGGCGGCCGCGGCACTGGGGCTGAGGAAGACCTCGGTCATGACCATGATCCTGCTGCCCCAGGCGGTGCGCGCCATGCTCCCGGTGATCATCGCGCAGCTGGTCGTCATCCTCAAGGACACCGCGTTGGGCTTCATCGTGACCTATCCGGAGCTGCTCGACTACGCGAAGTTCCTCGGTACACAGGCGCAGTTCGACTCCCCGCTGATCCCGGCCGCCATGGTCGTGGGCACCATCTACGTCAGCATGTGCCTGGCCGTCGCAGGGCTGGCGAAGATCGCCGAGGAGTCGATCTCCGGCACGAAGGGCCCCGACGGCAAGAAGCACGGATGGCGCAACACCAACCTCCAGATCGCCCGCACCCGCGTGCGTCGCCAACGCCGCGACGGCACGGTCACCCAGCCCGGTGTGGTCATGGCCCCCGCCCCGGCCCCGGTCCCTGCCGCAGGTCGCACCCGGGGAGAGGTTCCAGCGGGACCGCCCATCCCGGGACCGCTCACACGGCCCGTTCGGCACGACGCGCCCGGTGGTCCGGCCGCTGCTCCCGCCTGATCCCGGCCGCTGCTCCAGCCCGCTCGGCACGGCGCCCCCGGTGGCGGTGGTCCGGCCGCTGCTCCCGCACGGTCCCGGCCGGTCCGGACACGTCGCGGTCGCTCCGCCCCCGTCCCCTTCCCGGTGAACGGGGGCGGAGCCGTTGCGGTGAAGGGATCGTCCCACCGCCCGGGAGTCCCGCCCGGGGACGGCGGCCCCGGTCCTCGGCAGGATCAGGGCCGGCGTCGTAGGGTTCCCACATGCAGCAGAATCCCCCGACACAGGTCCCCCACCTCCAACTCGACGACGCGGTCCCGATCCCCCAGGTGGGGTTCGGGACCTTCCAGATCCCACCCGAGGACACCCAGCGCGCCGTCGAGGAGGCGCTGGGCATCGGCTACCGCCACATCGACACCGCTGCCGCGTACTACAACGAGGCAGGGGTGGGCGCCGCAATCCGTGCGACCGGTCTGGAGGGCCAGGTCTTCGTCACGACCAAGCTGCGCAACGCCGACCAGGGGCGCGAGGCCGCCCTCGAGGCCTTCGAGGCCTCCCGGCGTGCCCTCGGACTGGAGGTCATCGACCTCTACCTCATCCACTGGCCGGTCCCGTCCGCGGACCTCTACGTCGAGACCTGGCGCTCACTCATCGAGCTCGCCGACCAGGGAGCCGTTCGGGCGATCGGGGTGTCCAACTTCCTCCCCGAGCACCTCGAGCGCCTCGTCGTCGAGACCGGGGTGACCCCGGCGGTCGACCAGATCGAGGTGCACCCGACGTTCTCCCAGCCCGAGGTGCGCGCCGCGTGCCTGCGCCGCGGCATCGCCGTGGAGGCCTACTCGCCGCTGGGGCAGGGCGCCGACCTGGGCGATCCCACAGTGGTGGCCATCGCCGACCGCCTGGGTGTGACACCGGCACAGGTGGTGCTCCGGTGGCACGTCCAGTCCGGACGGATCGTCATCCCCAAGTCCGTGCACCCCGATCGCATGCGCCACAACCTCGACGTCACCGGCTTCGAACTCACCCACGACGACCTCGCGGCCATCGATGGGCTCGACAGCCCCGATGCCCGGATCGGCGGGGACCCCGCCACGTTCGCCTTCCCCCAGACGCGGGAGGACGCCGCCGCGCGCGGGGAGGGAGTGGAGGACTGAGGTGATCGGGGCCTCCACGGCGCAGGGTCGCCCGCCGGGACACGCACTGGCCGGGTGGGTCTACGGACTGGGGATCCTGGCCTGCGTGCTCGGGGCGTGCACCCCGTCCACGGCACCGGGCAGCGGCACAGCCGCTCCGGTCGCACCTCCGTCCGGGTCCTCCGCACCTGCGTCCTCCGCGCCTGTGTCCTCCACGCCGGACCCCGGGAGATCGACGACCCCACCGGCGCCGCCCTCGTCGGCACCCACCCCCTCGGCGGCCGACCCGCTGCAGGGGTGGACCCTGGAGCAGGAGGTCGGACAGCTGTTCATGGTCGGGGTCGACGTCCACAAGCAGCAGTCGGCCAGCTGGGCGGCCGTCACGGACCACCACGTGGGCAACGTCTTCATCGCGGGGCGCTCCCAGGCCGGGCAGGACCACGTGCTCGCCCTGGTGCGGTCCTTCACGGACCTGGTCTCCGCGGACACCACACGCTCCACCCCGATGCTGGTCGCCACCGACCAGGAGGGTGGGGCCGTCCAGGTGCTGCGCGGTCCCGGGTTCTCCGTGATCCCCTCCGCGCTCAGCCAGTCGGGGATGACGCCCGCGCGACTGGAGTCCGAGGCGGCTGGCTGGGGAAGGGAGCTCTCGGCCGCGGGGATCACCCTCGACCTGGCCCCGGTCATGGACCTCGTCGACGGCGACCCCGCCTCGAACCCGCCGATCGGGGCCTGGGACCGCCAGTACGGGGACACGGCCGACAGTGTCGTGGCCCACGCGAACGCCTTCTCCCGGGGGATGCGCAGTGCAGGGGTGGCGGTGGCGATCAAGCACTTCCCGGGGCTCGGGCGGGTGGGTGCGAACACGGACACGACGGCGGGGGTCACGGACACCGTGACGACACGCCACGATGCCTCGGTGGGGGTGTTCGCGAGGGGGATCGCAGACGGAGCGGAGATGATCATGATGTCCACCGCCGTCTACCGGCGCATCGACGCGGACGCCCCCGCGGCGTTCTCACCGGTGGTCGTCGGGGACGTCCTGCGCGGCGACCTCGGGTTCGGGGGCGTGGTCATCACCGACGACGTCTCGGCCGCGGTGCAGGTCCAGGCGTGGACCCCCGGGGAGCGGGCGGTGTGCGCCATCGACGCGGGCTGTGACATCGTCCTCGTCTCGGCCGCGCCCGAGCAGGCCGGCGCCATGGTGGATGCGGTCGTGTCCCGCGCCCGGCAGGACCCGGCCTTCGCCGCGAAGGTCCGCGCCTCCGCGCTGCGCGTGCTGGCACTCAAGGCATCGATGCCCGACGCCGGGGGATGAGCGGGCACCAGCGGTGCCGCGGGGCGGGAGCACCTCGGGGCGGGAGACCCGGGTCCGGCACGCAGTGGGCCCCACCCCGACGAACGGGATGGGGCCCACACCTGCGGGTCGGCTCTCAGAGGCGGCTGCCGACGAGCTCGGAGAGCTCGACGAGGCGGTTGGAGAAGCCCCACTCGTTGTCGTACCAGCCCAGGACCTTCACCTGGTTGCCGACGACCTCGGTGAGGGGGGCGTCGAAGATCACCGAGTGCGGGTTGCCGACGATGTCGCAGGAGACGATCGGGGCCTCGGAGTAGGCGAGGTAGTGGGACAGTTCCGGGGAGTCGGCCGCGCGGCGGAACGCCTCGTTGACCTCCTCGACGGTGACCGGACGCGACAGGACGGCGGTGAGGTCGGTGATGGAGCCGACCGGCACGGGCACACGCAGGGCGAAGCCGGTGAGCTTGCCGTCCAGGTCGGGGATGATCTTCCCGATGGTGCGGGCGGCGCCCGAGGACGTCGGGATGGTGGACAGGGCAGCGGCACGGGCCCGACGCAGGTCCTTGTGGGGTGCGTCCTGGAGCTTCTGGTCGCTGGTGTAGGCGTGCACCGTGGTCATCAGGCCACTCTCGATGCCGAAGGCGTCGTTGAGGACCTTGGCCATCGGGGCCAGGCAGTTGGTCGTGCAGGAGCCGTTGGAGAAGACGTCGGAGGCCGTGACGTCGAGGTCGTCGGTGTTCACGCCCAGCACGAGTGCGGGCGCGTCGCCCTTGGCCGGCGCCGAGACGAGGACCTTGCGTGCGCCACCCCGGAGGTGGGCGCGCGCGGCCGTGGCGTCGGTGAACCGACCGGTGGACTCGATGACCACGTCCGCCCCGACCTCACCCCAGGGGATCTGGGCGGGGTCCCGCTGGGAGAACACCTTGATCGCGTGTCCCTGGACGGTGAGGTGGTCGCCGTCGGCGGAGACGCCGTCGAGGTGACCGGAGATGGAGTCCCACTCCAGCAGGTCGGCCAGGGTGGGGACGTCGGTGATGTCGTTGATGGCCACGACCTCGACGTCCGCGTCACTCGCGAGCGCTGCCCGCAAGTAGGTGCGTCCGATGCGTCCGAAGCCGTTGATACCGATGCGTGTCGTCATGACTGCTCCTCATGTGGGTGGGTGTCGGGGGCGACCGGTCCGTCCGGTCGCCCGTGCTGTGCGGACGCCGCCTGCAGCAGCGCCACCATGCCGCGCACGGCGGAGTCCATGGGCTCCTGGGAACCGTGGGCGCGTGCCAGGACGTACCCGCCCTGGATGACCGCGGACAGCGTGTCCGCGAGTTGGTCGACGTCGAGGCCGGGGGGCAGGTCGCCCTCGTCGACGGCGCGGGTGAGGAGGTTCCTCCACCGGGTCGTCATGGTGTCGAAGGCGTCGGAGACGATCCCCAGCATCTCGGGGTCCTCCACGACCTTCGGGTCCTGGGTCATGCGTCCGACCCGGCACCCCCGCGTGCCCGCCCGCGGGCGCAGGAGGCGCTCCTCGACGTCGACGAGGGCGGGGCCGTCACCCGCAGGCTCGGGGTTGTCGGCCAGGGCGGTCGCGACGTTCGCACGCATCGCCTCCACGGCGAGCTCGTGCTTGCCGGAGAAGTGGTGGTAGAAGGATCCCTGCCCGACGCCCGCCTCGGACATGACCTCGCGCGGACTGGTGGCCGCGTAGCCCTTCTGCCACAACAGGTCCGACATCGCCTCGATGAGTCGGTGCCGGGAGTCGGCGTGTGTCATGTCCATGGCTCGAGTGTACCTACTGGTATGTACGGTGGCAAGAGGACGGGTCGAGGGGACGGCGGGGCGGGCCGCAGGGGGACGGCGGGGTGCCGAAAGGGAAGATGGGCCGGTCGGCGGCGGGCCTGCGCGGGGAGGAGGGAGGAGCGGCGGGCCTGCGCCGGACAGGGCCCGTGGTTCGCGGTGGTGGACCGGCGCGGGTGCTCAGTGCCTCGGGCGCGACTTCGCCCGCGAGGTGGGTTCCGCGCCCAGGGGGTCCTCCGGCCAGGGATGACGGGGGTAGCGGCCGCGGAGCTGGGCGCGCACCTGCGCGTAGGGTCCCGCCCAGAAGGAGGCGAGGTCGGAGGTCACCGCGACCGGTCGCCCGGCGGGATCCAGGAGGTGCAGCACGACGGGGACACGTCCCGCGGCCACTCGTGGCGTGTCGACCCATCCGAAGGCCTCCTGCACCCGCAGGGAGAGGACCGGGCGGCCGCTGGACCAGTCCAGTGCCCTCGAGCCGCCGGTGGGGACCGGGAGGCGTTCGGGGGCGAGTTCCTCGAGGTGGGCGGCCTCGGGCCAGGGGAGCAGGGCGCGCAGCCCTCCCAGTGTGTCGACGTCGCGCAGGGCACCTCCGCGGGCGAGCCGTCGGAGGTCGGCCCCCAGCCACCGATCGAGGTGCTCGGTCAGGGCCTCGGCGGAGACATCGGGCCAGGGCGCCCCGAGGGCCTCGTGCAGGACTGTCAGGCGCTCGCGGAGCGACCGCGCCGCCTCACTCCACGGCAGCAGGTCGAGCCCCTCGCGTCGCAGGGCATCGGCGACCACCTCGGTGCCGATGGACTCCGGGACATGCGTGAGCGCACGCTCCTTCAGTTCGATGGCCCCCAGGGAGGTCACCGAGCGGGCACGCACACGCCCTGCGCGCAACTCCGCCAGGGTCTCCTCGTGGACGAGGGCGGCCCCGGCCCGTTCGGCGTCCTCCTGGTCGATGGGCACTGCGGCACGGATCGTGCCGTCGGCCCGTCCCGCTCCGCGCTGGACCTGGGCCAGTGCGAGCCACTCCTGACCGGTGAGGGGACTTCCCGGGGGCAGGGCCGCGCCGAGGCCGTCGGCCAGGAGGTAGCGGTCCGTGCCCGGGCGCCGTCGCGCGATCCAGCCCGGTTGGGCGAGGGCGACGACGAGGGCCAGGGCGTCCTCGTCGCCGGGACGGCGGTGCGGAGCTGCAGTGCTGTGACCTGTTGCCCC
>NZ_CCXH01000170.1 GCF_000820725.1 Actinomyces polynesiensis
GCAGTGCTGTGACCTGTTGCCCCGGCTGTCCGGGCACCCGGCTCCGTCCGGGCACCCAGCCGTGTGCGGCCGCCCGGGTCCGTGTGAGCGACCGGGTCCGTGTCCGCGCCCGGGCCCGCGCGCAGCAGACGGGCCAGGCGTCCGGCCTGGTCCTCCACCCGGTGGCGGAGGGCGGCGTCGCCCCCGCCGCGGGAGAGGACCCGCGCGAGGGACGCGAGGTCTGCGCCGGGTGCCCGGGTGTCCTCGCTCAGCAGTGCCACGGACCGGGCGGCTCGGCGAGGTCCGATGCGTGGCGCCGCATCGACCAGGGCGCGGGCGAGTGGGGGGTCGAGGGGCAGGGCTGCGAGTGTGCGTCCGAGCGGTGTCGCGTGTCCGCCCTCGTCGACGGCGCCGAGACCGCGCAGACGCTCCGCAGCTGCGGAGAGGGCCCCCACGGGCGGCTCGTCGAGGAGCGCCAGACCGGCCATGCCCGGATTGCCCCACACCGCGCACTGCAGGAGCGCGTCGGTGAGGTCGGCGGTGGCGATCTCGGGCAGCGACTGCTGCGGGCGCCGCGCCCAGTCGACCTCGGAGGTGCAGCGCACCGCGGTGCCCGGGCCGAGACGGGCGGCGCGCCCGGCCCGCTGTTCGCACCGGGCGCGTGAGGCCTGGACTGTGACCAGCATGGGCACGCCGCGTGCGACGTCGGTGCGGGGCTCACGCGACAGGCAGGCATCGACCACGACGCGCACGCCGGGCACCGTCAGCGATGACTCCGCCACGGCCGTGGAGAGCACGACCCGGCGCCGCGGCCCGGGGCCGGAGAGGACGCGGTCCTGCTCCTCGGGGGTCAGGGAGCCGTGCAGGGTGAGGACCTCGACGCCGCTGGACGGGAGGGAGCGGCGGACCTCGTCGATCTCGCGCGCGCCCGGAAGGAAGACGAGGACGTCACCGGTGGTGGTCCCCAGCGTGCGTTCGACGGTGCGTGCGACGTGTCCGAGGAACTCACGGCGCACGATGACGGCGCCCGTGGCCGGGGACACCCCCAGGGGCTCCCCTCCGCGCGGGGGAGCCGCCCAGCGCAGTTCGAGTGGGTGCAGACGGGCCGGGACGTCGACCAGGGTCGGGGCGGTGCCGGTCGCGGTGCCGATGAGGGCGCTGGTGCGCTCGGCCTCCAGGGTCGCCGAGGTCACGGCGAGCACGAGGTCCTCCCGCAGGGCTGCCCGCACGTCGAGGAGCAGGGCGAGTGCGAGGTCGGTGTCGAGCTGGCGCTCGTGGAACTCGTCGAGGACCACCGCGCCGACCCCCGGGAGCTCGGGGTCGCGCTGGAGGCGTCGCAGGAGGACGCCGGGTGTGAGCATCTCGATGCGGGTGTCCGGCGAGGTGCGGGAATCGCCACGCACCGAGTAGCCGACGGTCGCGCCGACCGGTTCGTGCAGCAGTGCGGCGATGCGCCGGGACACTGCCCGCACGGCGACCCGGCGTGGTTGGGTGACGAGGACGCGCGGCGCGGGTGAGGTGCGAGTGACAGGGGTGGTGGCGCTCCCGGCGGCGGCGACGGAGCCCTGGGTGCCGGCGAGTGCGACGGCGAGGGCCGGGGGGAGCAGGGTCGTCTTGCCGGTGCCAGGGGGCGCGGTGAGGACGAGGGCGGCGCCGGGGCCGGCTGCGGCGGTGATCCGGTCGAGGACCGCGACGACGGGCAGGTCCGGCGGTGCCGGAGC
>NZ_CCXH01000171.1 GCF_000820725.1 Actinomyces polynesiensis
ACGGGCAGGTCCGGCGGGTGCCGGAGCAGACGCGCGAGGGCATCGCCGGGATGGGGCATGGGACCAGTATCCCAGCCGGTGCGGTGCACCCGATGCGGCACCGGGGCGCCGGGGTGCCGGGGGCTGTCCCGCCCACGTCGTTCGGTCCGTTCCTTCGGTCACCCGGGCGCGGGTGGACCCGTGTCCCGACCGCGGAGCAGGACCCGATCCGCCACCGTCCCGTCTCCGCTGGTCCTGTGTCGGGTCGGCCCGTGTGCCCTCGTCCCGTCCCTGCTGCGGGTGGCCGTCCGGAGCGTGCGTCGGTGCACGTCAGCCGATGGTCTGGCCGGTGCCCACCGCGCGATGGGGTCGATCCACGTCGGAGGGCGCACCCAGGGGAGCCCGTCCCTCATCTCGATCTGCCACCCGGACGTGTCGAGGCTGCGGTGGTGGAACCAACACAGGAGTACACCATTCGAGGTGTCGGTGGGCCCACCGTCGGCGTGCGCGTGGACATGGTGGACCTCGCACCAGGTCGAGGGCACGTGACAGCCGGGGATCACGCACTCCCCGTCCCGCAGTGCGATCGCGCGCCGCTGGTGTGGGGTGAAGACCCGGTGCGGGCTGGTCAGCCCCAGGACCGCGCCACCTTCACCCAGGAGCACCTTCTGCACGGCTCCCGAACAGCCCGCGTGCCGTGCGACGTGGGAGCCGACCGCCGAGCGGGTGGGATCGCCGGCCCCCTGGAGGAAGGCCACGCCGGAGGGATCCGAGAGTTGGTCGAGGCTGGCCGTGACGACCAGCGTCGGCGCCGATCCACCCAGGCGCGGTGCCTCGTCGTGCGCCGCGGCGATGGTGAGGGCACCGGCGAGGGCATCGTGACGACGTTGGGCGGGAGTGCGGTGCTCATGGGGTGGTTCCTCGTCCGGGAAGGGTCCGTGCACGGGCGCGTCGCAGTCCGGGCTCGTCCCGCCGGGAGAGGTCGCGTCGACGGGAGCGGTCGCCACCTGACCCTGCGCGGCGGAGGAGCCGCTGCTGGCAGGACCGGCGTCCGCGTCCACCCGGGGATTGAGGTAGGCATCGAGGAGGCGTTGGAGTTGCGCCGCGACCTCGGGAAGGAGCTCCGCCCTGAGGGGGACCGTCCCACCGCGCTCCCGGCCCAGTGTCAGCCCGCGCTTCCCCAACCCTGACTTCTCGTCGGGCAGGGCGCCGTCGGGGTCCAGGGCCAGGCCCCAGGCGCCCGCCATCACCGCGATGTCGTCAGCAGGCAGGGCAGGGGGCCGCGGGTCCCCGTCGGGTGTGTCCTGTGCCGCGTCGTCGGGTTCGACGTCGTCCTGTCCGGTGACGTCCTGTCCCGTGGCACAGGAGACCAGGGCAGCCTCCGCCGCCTCGACGTCGGAGTGGCGGGCGCCGTGGTCCAGGGCCGGGCCCAGCGCCCGGACGATGACGTCGGCCGCGTCCAACGACAGGTCGCCGGTCTCCAGACCGCGGCGCACGAGGGGGAAACGGGCCGGGAGGAGCTCGCCCGACAGGGACGTCGTGATGCGGTGGGGGGCGGCGTCGCGGATCCGCTTCCGGGCCGTGGCCCCTGAGACACGGGTGGTGCGCTCGACGAGCTCACCGGGGGTGCGGCATCCCCGACGGGCGGAGAGCCGTTCGTCACCGAGGGACGGATGGGACCTCTCGGCGACGACACCGGCACCCAGGACACGGAGACCGTCGACGAGCCGACCCACTGTCTCCGCATCGGCCAGCAGGGTCAGCAGCTCCTCATCGCCGAGCACCTCGGGCACGACGCCGTCCCGGGCCACCTCCTGGAGGTGGCGCAGCGCGGTGAGCAGGCCCTCCCGGCCTGCTCCCGCTGCGGATCCCGTCGTTGCGTCCATGACTCATGGTGACAGGGACCATGTGCATTTGGGATCGGGCCCACCGGCGGGGGTCACGCCTGTGGACAGGGTGACGGGCGCCCGGAGTGATTCGGCGTCACGGGACCCGACCTCCCCTGACGGTCCGCGGCACGTACGCTGAGATCCATGAGTGAGGCACCGGCGCGTCTCCACCTTCATCGCTCGACCGACGTCCGGGACCTGCTCGGCGCCAGCAGGGAGATCGCTGGGTTCATACCGGTTCCTCCACCGGAGGAGTTGGCCCCTCTCATGTTGGCGGCGTACCGAGGGACGCCCGATGACGAGGGCGAGAACCTGCAGGACACCATCGACATCCTGCGCGCCACGATGCGCGGACGGTACGGGGAGTGGATGCCGGAGGCATCGTTCCTGGCCATCGACGAGAACGCCCTCCCGACGGGCGCCATTCTGACCGCGCAGGAGGATGACGGCACCCCATTCGTCGCCTTCGTGTTCGTTGACCCTGACCACTGCGGCCGAGGCACGGCCTCAGGGCTCATCGCCCGGACGTGCCGGGCCCTCTCCGCTTCCGGACACGAGTCGGTCCGCCTGTGGGTGGGCGCTTCCAACCAGCGGGCGGTGTGTCTGTACCGTCATCTCGGGTTCGTCGACGTCATCGATTGACCGACCCGGGCCATGTGACACGCGTGGACGGAACGGGCGCGGGGGCACACAGCCGGTCGGTCGGACCGTGCCCCCTACGTCCGCATCCGCACGGCGGACGGTGTGTGGCTCTCCGCCCGCGCGGACACACTCTCGGGTGCGGGTGCGGGTGCGGGTGCGGGAGGGCGGGTTGGGGTCGTCGTCACCCTCGGCGGGGCGCCGCCCCAGGAGCTCCTCGATCCCCGTCGCCCGGGTGTGCTTCGACCACCACGTGCCCCGTCTGGGGCAGGAGGTCGGCCCACACGGGTGGTACTCGGGGACCGGTCCCGCAGCGGGGTCGTCGGAGGAAGCGGGCCGGTGAGGGGTCGCGGGAGCGCAGCGGTGCGCCCTCGTGGACGGTTGACGAGGGCGGCGCCGCCCTCGTGGCCGGGTCGGTAGGGTCAGCACATGACGATGACGCCTGAGGAACTGCTCGCCGGCCCGCGTGGGCGGCGCCTGTGCCTGGAGTGGGCGCGCACGTGCGAGGAACTCTCCCGGGGCGCCGAGGACGAATGCCCGCTGATCACGGCCTTGGTGGCGACCGACCGAGCGGCTGATCCGGGGACCGCCGCGATGCTCGTCGCAGTCGAGCGCCGGTGGTGGCTCCCGGGTCCCCTCGCGAGGGTGCAAGCACGCAGGGCGGCACACCGGGCGGCGGACACGCGTCCGCCCTCGTCGACGGAGTTGGCCGGGATCCTGGAGCGCGTCCCCCTGCGGGAGCCGGACACGGTGCAGACGCTGCGTGCCCTCAGCGACGCGACGGCCTGTGCCCGGTACTGGCAGCCCCCGGATGGGCAGGACCTGGCCGCCGCGCTCCCCGAGCTGCGCGGACCACTGCTGCGCGTGGCCGAGGCGATCCTGTCCTCCCCTGCTGCCGCGTGGTGGGACTCCGGCATCGACCGGGACGCGCAGTGGGCCCAGACCTTCGTCGGGACCGGGGAGCGGCCCCTGTTCCCGGAGAGGGACGTCCGCGAGGTCCTGGACGAGTGGCGGGCGGGTGTCGAGCCGAGTGAGCAGTGGTTCCGGACGTGGTACGACGAGCATCCGGGAGAGGACATCGGCGGGTCCTGGTGGTCCATCGCGGGCTCCGAGCTGACGAGCACGACGCGCGCGGTCCCGGGGGGCGTTCCCTTCGGACTGTGGTGCGTGGAGGACTCGATGGATCCGGACCCCGTGCTCACACAGTCCGTCGCGGTCCCCGAGGGCGCCCGGGTCCTGGAGGTCCACGGCGGGGCCGACTGGGTCGACCTGTGCCGGAGCCACCCCCTGGACGTCACGTGGTCCAGGCGCTGCTGCTGGAGTCAGTTCACCGACTGGGGCGGGCACTGGGTGATCCCTGACTGGCGCGCGGTGGGACTGGAGTGGGACGCGGTCCACCTGACGGTGTCCGCCTGGCTGTCGTCGGCGGGGAGGGCGCTCGACCTGGGAGAAGGCCGCGCGAGCGTCATCGCGGGCTGGGACCCGGACCGGGCCTTCTGGCTGTGTGACGTCGGGCCCGAGGACGAGGTCGTGGAGTGGCGGCGGGAGCAGTCCGAGCGCTGCGGTGGTGCGGAGGTCTGGCACAGGGCGACCTGAGCGGACCTCGGTCCCCGAACTGGGCGGACCTCGGCGGTTGCGCGACCGCCTCGCTCAGGCCAGGCCGGAGACCTTGAGGAACTCCTCGCGCCGGGCCGCCTGCTCGACCGGGTCGGGCACCGGCAGGGAGGCGATGAGGCGCTGGGTGTAGGTGTCGTGCGGGTCGGTGAGCACCTGCCGGGTGATGCCCTTCTCCACGATCCGCCCCTTGTAGAGCACCGCGACCTCGTGCGCCACCAGGTCCACCACGGCCAGGTCATGGGTGATGAACAGGCAGGCGAAGTGCAGCTCCTCCTGGAGCTCGCGGAAGAGGCGCAGCACACGCGCCTGCACCGAGACGTCCAGGGCCGAGGTCGGCTCGTCGGCGATGAGCAGCTTCGGGTCCAGGGCCAGGGCGCGGGCGAGGGAGGCCCGCTGGCGCTGCCCACCGGAGAGCTCGTGGGGGAAGCGGTCCCCGAAGGTGGCCTTCAGCTGGACGGCCTCCAGGAGCTCGTCGACCCTGGGTCGAGCCTCCAGGGAGTTCGGGAACACCTTGTGCACGACCAGGGGTTCGGCGATGCACTGGGCGATGGTCAGCTGGGGATTGAAGCTGGTCCCGGGGTCCTGGAACACGAAGCCGATGTGTCGGCGCAGGGGTCGGAACTGCCGCTCCTTGAAGTCGCGCATCTCGTGGCCCATCACCTGCAGGGACCCGGAGTGGATCCTCTGGAGGCCGGCGATGGCCCGCCCCGTCGTCGTCTTGCCGGAGCCGGACTCGCCCACCAGGCCGAGGACCTCCCCGGGGCGGATGTCGAAGTCGATGCCGTCCACCGCGCGGAAGGAGGGTTTCCCCATGCGTCCGGGGAACTCGATGG
>NZ_CCXH01000172.1 GCF_000820725.1 Actinomyces polynesiensis
TCCACCGCGCGGAAGGAGGGTTTCCCCATGCGTCCGGGGAACTCGATGGTCATCCCGCGGGCTGCCACCACCGGCTCACCGGAGGCCTCGGCGGGCAGCTGGCGCGGGGCCTCCTGTCCGATGCGTGGCACGGCGGCCAGCAGGGTCTGGGTCCAGGCCTCGCGGGGGTGGGCGAAGAGCTCGCGCACCGGTGCCTGTTCGATGATGCGGCCGTGGTGCATGACCGCCACCTCGTCCGCCAGGTCCGCCACGACGCCCATGTTGTGGGTGATGAGCAGGACGGTGGCGCCGAACTCGTCACGGCAGCGGCGCAGGAGGTCGAGGATCTCGGCCTGGACGGTGACGTCCAGGGCGGTGGTCGGCTCGTCGGCGATGACCAGCCCGGGGTTCAGCGCCAATGCCATGGCGATGACGATGCGCTGCTTCTGCCCCCCGGAGAACTGGTGGGGGTAGTAGTCCACCCGTTCGCGCGCATCGGGGATGCCCACCAGCTCCAGGTACTCGACGGCGCGAGCCCTGGCGGCCCGGCGGGAGTACCTGCCGTGGGCACGCAGGCCCTCCGCGATCTGCCACCCGATCGTGTAGACGGGGTTGAGCACGGAGGACGGCTCCTGGAAGACCATCGCCGCGTCCGCCCCGCGGATCTCGCGCAGCTGCTTGGGTGACATGGTCACGACGTCGTGCATGGTGCCGTCCGCGCGGTGCTCCAGCAGGATCGCGCCCTCGGAGGTCGCGGTCTCCGGCAGCAGGCCGAGGATCGACTTCGAGGTCACCGTCTTGCCGGAGCCGGACTCACCGACGATGGCGAGGATGGATCCACGGGGGATGTCCAGGGTGACGTCGGAGACCGCCTCGACGCTTCCCGCGTCCACCGCGAAGTGGACGTCGAGGTCGCGGATGGAGACGACGGGTTCGCCCGTCCCGGCAGCACCGGTCCCGCCGGCAGCCGTCCCGCCAGCGCCCGTGGCGGGTGCCGCGGAGGTGGGGGACTCGCTGTGCTCACTCATCGGTGTCGTCCTTCCGCTGGTCGGCGTCCCCGGCCGTGTCCGCCTCGTCGATCCCCTGGACCGACAGGGGGTCCCCCTCGTCGGGGATCCAGTCCTCCGCGATCGGCACGCCCGGCGCGACGGGGACCCCGGACTCGTCGAGGTCCACGCCCTCCACCGGGGCACCCCCACGCACACGCGAGCGCGCGGCGCGGCGGCGGGTGCGCAGACGCGGGTCGGAGAGGTCGTTGAGGGACTCGCCGACCAGGGTCAGGCCGAGGACCACCAGGACGATCGCCAGGCCGGGCCACACCGAGGTCCACCAGATCCCCGAGGCCACGTCCGCGATGGACTTGTTGAGGTCGAAGCCCCACTCGGCGGCCGAGGTCGGCTCGATGCCGAACCCCAGGAAGCCGAGGCCCGCCAGGGTGAGGATCGACTCCGAGGCGTTGAGGGTGAGGATCAGTGGCAGGGTCCGCGTGGAGTTCTTCAGCACGTGGCGCACCATGATCCGCGAGTTCGAGGCGCCGATGACGCGCGCCGACTCGACGAAGGCCTCCGCCTTGACGCGCAGGACCTCGGCGCGCACCACGCGGAAGTACTCGGGGATGAAGACGACGGTGATGGAGAAGGCGGCCGCGAGGATGCCGCTCCACATGCCCGACTGCCCACCGCTGATGACGATCGACATGACGATGGCGAGCAACAGGGACGGGAAGGCGTAGATCGCGTCCGTGATGACCACCAGCACCCGGTCCATCCAGCCACCGAAGTAGCCGGAGACCAGGCCCAGCGCCACGCCGACGAACAGGGAGAGCACGATGCCCGCGATCACCATGAACAGTGCGGTGCGCGACCCCCAGATGACACGTGAGAGCACGTCGTAGCCGGAGACCGTGGTGCCCAGCAGGTGCGCGGAGGAAGGACGCTGCTGCGCCCCGAAGTTTCCGGCCGCGTCGGAGAGCTGCGCGTACCCGTAGGGGGCGAGGAGCGGGGCGAACACCGCGGTGAGGAGGAAGACCGCGAGGATCACCAGGCCGGTGACGAGCATGCCACGCTGCAGGCCCACCGACTGGGCGACCTGGTCGTGGAAGGGGAGGTGGCTCCACAGGCTGCGTCGGAAGGGGCGCTGGGTGGGTGCGACCGGGGTGGCGGAGGGGAGGGGCCGACGAGGGCGACGCGGTGGTCGCGGGGCCGGGCTGTGCGGGCGTCATCAGTACCTCACTCGCGGGTCGATGAGGGCGGCGATGATGTCGACGATGAAGTTGGTGACCGCGAC
The DNA here is from genome assembly GCF_000820725.1 of Actinomyces polynesiensis. GTDB lineage: Bacteria > Actinomycetota > Actinomycetes > Actinomycetales > Actinomycetaceae > Pauljensenia > Pauljensenia polynesiensis. The sequence goes on from NZ_CCXH01000172.1 coordinate 2,266, forward strand.
GACGACGGCGAGCAGGGCCACGATGCCCTGGACGGCGACGAAGTCACGTGCCGTCAGGTACTTCGCGAGCTGGAAGCCCAGGCCCTTCCACTCGAAGGTCGTCTCCGTGAGCACCGCGCCGGACAGCAGCATCGCGATCTGCATGCCGACGACGGTGACGATGGGGATGAGGGCCGGCTTGTAGGCATGCTTGCGCACCAGCCGGTACTCCGAGACGCCGCGGGAGCGGGCCGCGTCGACGTAGTCGGCGTGGAGGGTGGAGATCATGTTCGTGCGCACGAGGCGCAGGAAGACGCCGGCCGTCATCAGACCCAGCGCCAGGCCGGGCAGGACCGCGTGGGAGAGCACGTCGCCCACCGCCGCGGCGTTGCCGGACCTGAGGGCGTCGATGAGGTAGATGCCCGTGCCGCCGTCCATGGTGGACAGGCGCAGCTCGGTGCGGGTGGAGGCCCGGCCGTTGACGGGGAGGATCTTCCACCACACCCCGAAGAGGAGCTTGAGGAGCAGGCCGGAGAAGAACACCGGGGTGGCGTAGCACAGGATCGCGAAGACCCGCAGCACCGCGTCCCCCCAGCGGTCGCGCACGTAGGCGGCGACCATGCCCAGCGGGATCCCGACCACGAAGGCCACGAGCAGGGCGTAGAGGCTCAGCTCCAGGGTGGCTGTGCCGTAGGTGGTGATGATCTCGGTGACCGGGCGGTTGTCGGAGAGGGAGGTCCCGAAGTCCCCGCGCAGGAGGTCGGAGAGGTAGTCGCCGTACTGGACGATGATCGGCCGGTCGTACCCGGCGGCGTGGATGCGCGCGGCGAGCTGGTCGGCCGGGAGGCGCCCGCCCAGTGAGGCGGTGATCGGGTCACCGATGGTGTGCATGAGGAAGAACACCAGGGTGATGAGGATGAAGACGGTGGGGATGATGAGGAGGAAGCGGGTGAGGATGTAGCGCCACAGTGCCCCCGAGCCGCCCCGCGCCTTCCTCGTGCGGGAGGGTGCGTCGGTGGTCGGGGTGCCGCCGCCCGGTGGGTCGGTGGGGGTGGTCGCCGCCGGGGTGGCGGGTGCTGCTGCATCAGGGCTGGACATGTCCCGAGGTCCTCACATCGTGTCGACGGGGGTGCACCGGGAGGTGGGGGCGGCCGGGACCGCCCCCACCTCCCGGAGGCTCACTTGGTGAGCGTCGCGTAGTAGAACTTGAAGGAGGCGTCCAGGTTCACGCCCTGGACGTCCTTCCCAGCGACGGCGACCTGGGAGCCCTGGAGGAAGGGCACCGTGGAGAGGTCCTTCGCCACCGCGTCCTGGATCTGGCCGATGAGGTCGGCGCGCTTGTCGGCGTCGCCCTCGACCAGCTGCTCCTGGATGAGCTTGTCCACGTCGGGGTTCGAGTAGTGGTTCTTGAGGAACCCGCCGTCCAGGAAGAAGGGCGTCAGGTAGTTGTCCGCGTCGGAGTAGTCCGGGAACCAGCCGAGCTGGTAGGCGGGGTAGACGTCGGAGGTGCGGTCCTTGGAGTACTGCACCCACTCGGTGGACTGGAGGTTCACCGTGAACAGGTCGGAGGACTCGAGCTGGGACTTGATGAGCGCGTACTCGTCACCGGAGGAGGGGCCGTAGTGCTCGGGGGTGTACTGGAGGTCGAGCTTGACGGGGGTCTCCACGCCGGCGGCCTCGAGCGTGCTCTTGGCCTTGTCGGCGTCGGGTCCGCCGTTGCCGTCACCGTAGAGGCTCTTGAGGGACTCGTTGGCGCCCGTCAGGCCCTCGGGGACGTAGGAGTACAGCGGCGTGTAGGTGCCCTTGAAGACCTGGTCGGCCAGCTGGTCGCGGTCGATGAGGTCGGCGACGGCCTGGCGCACGGCCAGGGCCTTCGCCTCGTCGGCGTCGGAGGTGGTGGCGCCGTAGGGCTGCGTGTCGAAGTTGAAGACGATGTAGCGGATCTCGCCGCCGGGGCCGGTGTGGACGGTCACCGCGTCATTGGTCTTGAGGTCCGCGACGTCGGTGGCACTCAGCGAGCGGTAGGCCACGTCCACGTCGCCCTCCTGGACGGCGAGCTTCAGGTTCGAGGAGTCCGCGTAGTAGGATACCGTCACCGAGTCGTTCGACGCCGGCTCACGGTTGCCCCCGTAGTTCGGGTTCGGCTCGTACGCGATCGTCTGGTTGTCCTGGTAGGCGGTGATGACGTACTGTCCGCCGAACGCGTTGGCCGCGACGATGTCCGCCGCGGAGGTCAGGGAGTCGGGGGAGAAGACCTCCTCGTCGACGACCGGGCCGGCGGGTGAGGACAGCACCTGCGGGAAGGTCTGGTCGTTGCCGCTCTTGAGGTTGAAGACGACCGTGGTGTCGTCGGGGGCGTCGACGGAGTCGAGGTTCGCCAGCAGCGAGGAGGGCCCGTTGTCGTCGGCGATCTTGAGCTGGCGGTCGAAGGTGAACTTCACGTCGGAGGAGGTGAGGTCGTGCCCGTTGGCCCACTTGAGGCCCGGCTTGAGCTTCACGGTGTACTCGGTGGGCGTGGTGAACTCGGCGCTCTCGGCGATGTCGGGCTCCACGTCGGAGGAACCCTGGGGCGCGTCGAGCAGGAAGGGGAAGACCTGGACCTGCACGGCAAAGGATCCGTTGTCGTAGGAGCCGGCGGGGTCGAGGCTGGTCACGGAGTCGGTGGTGCCGATGACGATGTCGCCACCGCCCCCACCGGAGGCCGAGCCGGACTCACCGGAGGATCCGGAGTCGGAGGAGCCGGACGAGCAGCCGGCGAGGAGGGCGAGGGCGGAGAGGCCGGCGATGGCGCCGACGACCGCGCGGGACTTGGGGATGGACATGCACACGCTCCTTGATGGGACGGGACCTCGTGTGCGGCGGGCGGAGCCCACTCGCATGTGGGTCATGATCCGCCCAAGGACGTGCAAGGAATTCGCGCGGCTCACCATGCGAGATGGTGTGCCCCGTCACGGGGACGGCGCGATCCTGCGGGCCCCGCCACAGGCCGACCCCACCGTCCCCCAAGCCCGGGTCTTCCCTTCCTCCTGCCGAAGTCCGCTCTGTTCCGGGTGTGAGGTCCGCTCACCTGCGCCGTTCGCCCGGCTGTTCGACGAGGGAGGGGCCGAGCTGGCGGAGCGGGAGAGCGGACCTCACGGGTGGAAGTGAGCGGACCTCACGGGTGGAACAGAGCGGACCTCGCCGGGTTCGGGGGTGGTCAGAGGGAGCCGCTGATCCGGTAGGTCAGGGTGTGGGAGGCGCCGGGCTCGAGGGTGACCAGCCCCAGCCCCGAGTTGAAGGCATCGGGAGCGCAGTCCATGGGCTCCACGGCCATGCCCTCCCGACCCACCAGCTCACCGGAGTAGACCTGCACCCACGGCGCCGAGGACGTGATCCGGACCCGCGCGCGCCGGTGGCGGGGTCGCGCAGAGTGACCGTCCACTCCTCCGCGGGCAGGCCGGTGAAGGCGTGGTCGATCGAACGGGTGCCCACGACGGTCGGCTCGCGCAGGTCCAGCCCCAGGCTCGCCGAGTCCCGCAGTGCCACCGGGGCGAGGGCGGCATCGACCTCGAGCACCTGTGCCGCGGGCACCGTCAGCTCGAGACGGTCGACCCGCACCCGGTCCAGGGTGAGGAAGGGGTGTGAGGAGGAGCCGTAGGGGGCGGGGGTGGTGCCCTCGTTGGTGGCGGTGATGGACACACGCAGACCCTTCCCGGCGTCGAGCGTGTACTCGGCGCGGGCCAGGAGGGGCCAGGGGTAGCCGTAGCGCGGGGCCACGAAGGCCTCGAGGGCCACGTGGTCGTCCCCGGAGTCCACGACGTCCCACTCGACCCATCCCATGAGCCCGTGCAGGGCGGCACCGGTCGCGTGCTCGTTGACGGGGACCTCCATCTCCTCCCCGCCCCACGTGTAGCGCCCCCCGGTGACGCGGTTGGGCCAGGGGAGGAGGACCTTGCCCTTCCAGGCCGGGGGCACCTCGTCGACGGAGTGGGGCAGCACGAGGAGGTGGCCGTCGAGGGTGAGTCCGGCCAGTCCCGCGCCGACCGTGACCACACGGGCGCGGTAGTCGCCGGCGGAGATCGTCAGCTCCGATCCGGACACGTGGTGGGGCATCGTCGTCGCCTTCCGGTGGGGTCGCGGGGCGGTTCCGCCCCGGTCACAGGCTAGTGATCCTCGAGGCACCGACGGGGGTCTTCGCCCGGTATTGCCGAAGACAGGGGTGCCCATGTGACGGACTTTACTGGCGCGACCGCGCGCCCGCGTGGCATGGTCGGTCCCATGAGCGCCCGTCGACCCACCCTGCTGATCTCCAACATCGTGCCCCGGCACGAGGCCGACCCGCTGTACGACGCCTTCTCCTCCATGCTCTGGGAGTCGCTGACGCGTGCCTCCACACCGCACTGGAGGGTCATGCGCGAGTGGGCCCAGCTCGACGGACCGGAGGGAGCCGCCGCCCGGGCACGCCGCGCCGACGCGATCCTCATCATGGGTGGGGACGACGTCGACCCGCACTGGTACGGCGGCACCCCCGACTACCCCCACGAGGGCCACCACTGGCCCCGTGCCGACGCCGGGCAGATGGCGCTCGTCCGCACCGCCGTCGAGGAGGACATCCCCCTGCTCGGCATCTGCCGCGGCATGCAGGTCATCAACGTCGCGATGGGTGGCACGCTCGTCCAGGACATGGCCCAGCCCGGGCACCGCAGTGAGACCCTCATGCAGGACCACCACTTCGCGCGCCACACGGTGGACATCGACCCGACGTCCCACCTCGCGGAGGCGCTGGGCGACCTGG
>NZ_CCXH01000173.1 GCF_000820725.1 Actinomyces polynesiensis
CTCGAGGTCGTCGCGCACGCCCCCGACGGCGTGGTCGAGGCGGTCGAGCACCGCACCGCCCCCGTCATCGGCGTCCAGTGGCACCCGGAGGACCCCGAGGCCGACCCACGCGCCCTGGACGCGCTGCTGGGCCACCTCGACGAGGCACGTGCCCTGCGTACGGGCGCAGGCCTGGCGCACAGCGCTGCCTGAGCCCCGCCCGGGTGGCGTCGCCCTCGTGCGTGCGGCGTAGCATCGGGGCGACGGGTGCCCGCCACGAGGGCGCCCCGGCGACCCCAGGAGGACACCACCCATGACACCCACCGGCACACCGGTCCACGCACCTGCGGCGATCACGGAGGAGGCGGTCGACCGCCTGCGCGGGTCCCTCACGGGGGACCGGGCGCTGGAGGTGGCGCTCAACGCCGTGACGACCTCGGGTGTCGACCCCTCGGCGATCTCCCGTGCACGCGTGGTGGCCACCCCGACCGTCGTCTCCGAGCGCCTGGACGACTGGAAGGTCACCGCACAGAAGAAGTCCGGGCGCTGCTGGCTGTTCTCCTCCCTGAACCTCCTGCGCGCGAAGGCCCGTGAGGACCTGGGCGTCAAGGACTTCGAGTTCTCGCAGAACCACGCGATGTTCTGGGACAAGTTCGAACGCGCCAACTTCTTCCTCGAGGACGTGGTGGCCACCGCCGACGAGCCCCTGGACTCGCGCCTCGTCCAGTTCCTCCTCTCGGAGGTGCTCGGGGACGGCGGGCAGTGGGACATGGCGGTGTCCGTCTACCTCAAGCACGGGGTGGTGCCCAAGGAGGCCATGCCCGAGACCGAGCCCTCCTCCAACACCCGTCGCATGAACACCCAGCTCCAGGCCCTGCTGCGGCGCAGTGCGCTGGAGCTGCGCGACCTCGTGGCGGCGGGCGCCTCCACCGACGAGGTCGCCGCTGCGCGGGACGGTGTGCTCGCGGAGGTCTGGCGCATCCTCGTGATCTGCCTGGGTGAACCTCCGGCGAGCTTCGACTGGGAGTGGCGCGACGACGAGGGCGCCTTCCACCGGGAGGGCACGCTCACCCCGCAGGAGTTCTACGAGCGTCACGTCCGCCTCGACCTCACGCAGTACGTGTGCCTGGTGGACGACCCGCGACCCACCCACCCCAAGGGGCGGGCCCTCACCGTCGAGCACCTCGGCAACGTCGTCGGCGGTCGGCAGATCCGCTACGTGAACGCCGACATGGACGTCATCAAGCGCCTGGCGGCCGAGGCCCTGTCGGCGGGGGAGCCCGTGTGGTTCGGGGCCGACGTCTCCAAGCAGGCCGACCGGACCTCCGGACTGCTCGTGGAGGGCCTCCACGACTACTCCGGGCTCTTCGGGGTGGACCTGTCCACGACGAAGGAACAGCGCGTCATCAGCGGCGAGTCGGCCATGAACCACGCCATGCTCTTCACCGGCGTCGACCTGGTCGACGGGGTGCCCAGGCGCTGGCGGGTGGAGAACTCCTGGGGGGAGGAGCCCGGTGACAAGGGCTTCTTCACCATGGACGACGCCTGGTTCACCGAGTACGTGTTCGAGGTGGTCGTGCGCGCCGACGCGCTCCCGGAGGACCTGCGTCCCGCACTGACCGAGGAACCGCTGGCGCTGCCCGCCTGGGACCCCATGGGCACCCTGGCCTGAGCGGCGTCGTTCGCGGTCCCCGCCGACTGCCCGGCGACCGCGCCGAGCCGGGCAGCGACCCCGGGGGCTGCCCCGGGGTGGTCGCAGCGCCGCGACCACCCCGCCTGCCTCCGCTCCCGCGGGAGTGTGTGACCCGTCACATCCGGCCGTTGTTCACCCCTGCCGGATGACAGCGCTGACTACCCTCGTGGCATCACCCCATCACGGGCAGCACACGGCCGTACTCCCGGTCTGGAAACGGACGACACCGCAGTCGAGCACGAGGACAGAGAATGCCCCACACCCGCCCACAGCAACCCCGTCGGCACCTGCGTCCCGCGAGGATCCTCGCGGTCACCGTCGCGACACTGGCACTGGCCGGGGGAGGGGTGGCCCAGGCGGCGCCCGCCGCCTCCCCGGGGGACTCCGGCGCCACGCCGCTGGTCGACCTCGTCAACCCCTTCATCGGGACCCAGGACGAGGGCAACACCTACCCCGGGGCCGCGATGCCGTTCGGCATGGTGCAGTTCTCGCCGGACAACGGCCACAACGTCGGGTACGACTACACCAGGACCTCGATCCAGGGTTTCTCCCTGGTCCACATCTCCGGTGTCGGCTGCACCCTGGGTGGCATCCAGCCGATGTTGCCGACGGTCGGGGACGTCACGCGCACGGACAAGGACGCCTACGCGCTGGGGTACTCGCACGAGGCCGAGAGCGCCTCCGCCGGTCACTACTCCGTTGACCTCGGGACCCCCGCAGGTGCGATCAGCGCCGAGCTGACGGCCACCCCGCGCACGGGGGTGGCCCGCTACACCTTCCCCAGCACGGACAGGGCCACCGTGCTCATCAACACCGGCCAGGCGCTGAACACGGTCGTCCGGTCCTCGGTGAGCGTGGTCGATGCGCGCACCGTCGACGCGACGATCACGACCAAGGGCTTCTGCCAGGACACGCCCGAGGTCACGTTCCACACCCGGACCGTCTTCGACAGGGACGTCGTCGCCGCCGGCACCTGGTCCGGCGACACGGTCTCCGACGCCCAGCACTCCGAGGGCACGGGCCGGAGGGGTTCCTGGGTCCGCTTCGACACCACTGACGGCGACCTCGACGTCGAGGCGCAGACGTCCCTGAGCTACGTCGACGCCGAAGGGGCCGCCGCCAACCTGGAGGCGGAGCGGGCGACCTACGACGAGGCCCTGTCCCGGGCGCGCGAGACCTGGGAGGAGCGTCTGCACTCCATCGAGGTCACGGGCGGCGACCGGACGACGCGTGCGGTCTTCTACTCGAGCCTCTACCGCAGCCTCCTCGCGCCGAACATCGGGTCGGACATCGACGGCCGGTACACGGGGTGGGACCAGGCGGTCCACGAGGAGGAGGACCCCGACTTCACCTACTACCAGAACTACTCCCTGTGGGACACGTACCGGACCCAGGAACAGCTGGTCGCACTGCTGGACCCGGACACGGCAGCGGACCAGGCGCTCTCCCTCGTGCGGCAGGGCCAACAGTACGGATGGCTGCCCCGCTGGGGGTACGCGACGGTGGAGACCAACATCATGACCGGGGACCCCGGCACGAGCTGGCTCGTCTCCGCCTGGGCCCAGGGGTTGCTCAAGGGCCATGAGGAGGAGACCTACCAGCTGCTGCTCCAGAATGCCGACGGGGTGCCCCCGGCGGACTGGTTCGCCAACGGCAGGGCCGGCAACGTCGAGTACATCCGTGACGGGTACGTGCCGCAGGACCCCTCCACGCGGAAGACCTCCGGGGACTACGACCTCGACCACGGGGGCTCGGCGACCCTCGAGTACGCGCTGGCCGATGCCGGGCTCTCGACGATGGCGCGGGCGCTGGGTCACGAGGAGGATGCGGACCGCCTGGCCGCGCGCGGCACCAGCTACCGCAACATCTTCGACCCGTCCACGGGGTACTTCAGGGCGCGTGACCGTTCCGGGGCGTTCGTGGGCAGCGAGGACCCGACGCAGGCGCTCGGTTTCCACGAGGCCACACCCGTGCAGTACACGTGGCTCGTCCAGCAGAACCCCTACGACCTCATGGACCTCCTCGGCGGCAGGCAGGCGACGCTCGAGCGTCTCGACCACTTCTTCGCGTTCCCCGAGGTGGTCTCGGACCCGGCCGGCACCGCCCGGAACAGGTGGGTCACCGGCACCTACGACTACTACGGTTTCGACACGTACAACCCGAACAACGAGCCCGACTTCCACGCGCCCTACATGTACCTGTGGGCGGGCCAACCGTCCAGGACCACCGACGTCCTGCGCGCCGCGCGGACCCTCTTCAGCGACGGTCCGACCGGCGTCACCGGGAACGACGACCTGGGCACGATGTCCGCGTGGTACGTCTTCGCCTCGATCGGGCTCTTCCCGATCGTGCCCGGACAGGACGTGTGGGGCATCTCCACCCCCGCGTTCGAGTCGGTGACGGTGCAGCGCCCCGACGGGAAGCCGCTCGAGCTGAGTGCCCCGGGCCTGTCCGACTCCGCACGCTACATCCAGGACGTCTCCATGGACGGCGCATCCTGGGACAGGGGGTACGTCGAGGACTCCGACCTGGACGGGGTCGGGACGGTCACGTTCGCAGTGGGGACCACCCCCTCCGACTGGGCCACCGGTGAGGACGCGGCACCTGCCCCCATGGTCACCGCGGACCTGACGCAGTCACGTCTCTCGGTGTCCGCCGCGCAGGGGACGTGGGCGGCCCCGGGCACCTCCTTCACGCTCGGGGCGACCGTCGTGGCCCAGGGCGCGGGCACGGTGTCGGGGACCCTCGCGGCCTCGGCAGACGGGGTGGGCGTCCGGGCCGTCGACCCGCAGTGGAGCGTGACCTCGAACGGCCTCCCGGCCACCGCCAGGGTGGACCTCGCGGTGGACGTCCCCGCGTGGGCCACGTACGGCGAACACGTCCTCACACTCACCGCGCAGACCGACGGGTCGCGGGCCAGTGCGACGGTCCCGGTCCAGGTGGGGCCGCCCTCGGTCCTCGAGGCGGAGTTCACCGAGAAGGCCATCGGGACCATCGGAAGTGCCGATGCCGACTTCGACGGGTTGGGCTACTTCTACGACCGCAGCCTGCTGGGAGCCGCCGGGATCGGTGCGGGCACGCTCGAGACGGTCCCCGGCACAGACCTCACGTACTGGATCCAGGGCCGCGCCGGGGCCAAGGACAACCTGCGCATGGCCGGACAGACCATCGCCCTCCCGGCCGCGCTCGCGTCCTCGTCGCGCATCGCGCTGGTCGGCGCCTCGAACAACGGGACCTTCTCCGGCGAGCTCCGCCTCGGCCTGCGCGACACCGTCAGCGGAGCGACGAGCACCGTGAGCCGGTCGGTCACGATGCCCGACTGGTGCTCCGGGGACCGGCCCGGTGGCGGGGCGACGGCGCTCGCCATCACCTCCGCGAGGGGCTCCCGGACCGGGTCGGACGGTGCCCGGTGCGGGCTCTACTCCACGGCGGTCCTCGACGTGCGGGAGGGGAAGGAGCTGGTGTCCCTGACCCTGCCCGACACCGCCGACAGCCGGAAGATGCACCTCTTCGCAATCGCCTCCGATGCGCCCGTGTGGCAGGGGACGACCACCACCGCGACCGTGTCCGCCCCGAAGGTCCAGCGCGGCGAACCCGTCACCGTCACGGTCGGCGTGACGCCCGTCGGCGTTGCGGGAAGGGTCCTCGTGTACGAGGGCGACCAGCAGCTCGCCGAGGCGACGATCGGCACGGACGGGGACTCCTCGGACCACCGCATCCCGGTGGACGGCCTGTCCACGGGTGGTCATGGGCTGAGGGCGGTGTTCGTGCCCACGGACGCCGTGGCGTACTCCGGGTCCTCGGCGGAACCGGTCACCGTTGAGGTCACGGACGGGTCCGGGACCGGCGACCCGACGGACCCGGCTGACCCGACTGACCCGACTGACCCGACGGATCCCGGCGACCCGGCCGATCCGGGAGAGCCGGACGGCTCCGAGCAGTCGGGAACGGTCCCCACACCGGTGTCGTCCTCGTCGCCGGAGGGGACGGACCTCGCGCACACGGGGTTCGGGAGTACGACCGTGGCTGCGGTGACCCTCATCGGGCTGCTCGGCCTCATGACCACCACAGCGACGCGACTCACCGTCGCGCGTCGGACCAGGGATGGAAGGAGCGGACGCTGATGTCGCTCGTCGGACACAGGATCGGCGCCCTCGCGGCAGCGGGAGCACTGGCGATCACAGGACTGTCGGTGGGGGCGGCCCTCCCCGCGCAGGCGCAGGAGCAGAGGCCCGTCGACCAGGTGGACACACTGATCGGCACGGGCAGGGGAGGTGACGTCGTCGGGACGATCAACGAGTTCCCCGGAGCGACGGTCCCCTTCGGGATGACGCAGTTCTCCCCGGACACCACCAGCACGTACTGGGGGTACAGCCACGACAACGACCGGTCCACCGGCTTCTCCATGACGCACTCGTCGGCGGGGTGCACGGCGTTCGGGGACATCCCGATCCTGCCGACCACGACCGCCCCGGGTTCCCAGCCGTGGTACGCGGCCGAGAGGATCGCCCACGACTCGACCGAGGTCGGACGCCCGGGCTACTACACGGTGAGGTTCCCCGACACCGGGGTCACGGCCGAGCTCTCGGCCACGACGCGCACCGGTATCGGACGGTTCACCTTCTCCAAGGACGCACCCGCCTACATCCACGTGCGGTCGGGCGGATCACTCAACGGCAACTCGGACGCCACCGCCACGGTCTCCGCCGACCTGACGACGGTGACCGGGTCGGCGACGACCGGCAACTTCTGCGGCAAGGGCAACTCGTACACGATCTACTACGCCGCGACGTTCAGCGAACCTGCGAAGGCAGCCGGCACCTGGAGTGGGGACCACGTCAACGCCGATGGCGTCCTGACGGGGAAGGGAGGCCGCTCCGGGGCGTGGCTCGAGTTCACGGGCGGTCACGAGGTCGACGTGCGCATCGCCGTCTCGTACATCTCGGTGGACGGGGCACTGGCGAACCTCCGGGCGGAGTCCACGGGGAGGAGCTTCGACCAGATCCGGTCGGCAGCCGAGTCCGAGTGGGACGAGGCCCTCGGTCGGGTCGAGGTCAGCGGCGGGAGCGCCGATGACACGAAGATGTTCTACACCTCGCTCTACCGTGCCCTCCTGCACCCCAACACGTTCGACGACGCGGACGGCCGCTACCTCGGCTTCGACGGGAAGGTCCACCAGTTGGAACCCGGTCAGGCCGCGCAGTACACGAATGTCTCCGACTGGGACACCTACCGTTCGCTGATGCCGCTGCAGGCCATGCTGTTCCCGGACGAGGCCTCGGACCTCGCCCAGTCGCTGGTCAACGACGCGGAACAGTCGGGATCCTTCCCGAGGTGGAAGATCGCGAACGGGACCACCGGCCAGATGACGGGCGACTCCGTCGTGCCGCTGATCGTCAATGCCTACGTCTACGGGGGCCAGGACTTCGACACGGCCTCGGCCCTGGAGTACATGGTGTCCTCCGCGATGACCGGGGGCCAGAGCAGTGTCACGCCCTCGTACCTCGAGCGCAGCGGGGCCGACCAGTACAACCGCCTGCAGTACGGTCCCCAGACCTCGGCCTTCAAGGGCGACCACCAGATCGTCGGCGCCTCCATCACCCAGGAGTGGTCGATCGACGACTTCGCGATCGGCCGTTTCGCCGCGGCGCTGGGCGACGGGGCGACCGCCGGGACGTTCCAGACACGCTCGACCTGGTGGAGGAACATCTTCAACCCCGCGTGGAACACGGTCTCCCCCCGCAACGCCGACGGGACGTTCATGGACGTGCGCGACGCCCTCGCCCAGGGTTTCGGCCAGGCGGGATTCGACGAGGGCAACTCGGAGCAGTACCTCTGGCTGGAGCCGCAGGACATCAACTCGCTCGTGAGCGCCATCGGTGGGAAGGAGGCCGCGGCCCAGCGCCTGGACACCTTCTTCACCCAGACCAACGTCGGAGCCAACCAGCCCTACATGTGGGCCGGGAACGAGGTGAACTTCCACATCCCGTGGATCTACGACTACATCGGTCAGCCCTGGCGCACCCAGCAGGTCACCGACCTCGTGCGGAAGGCCCACTACGCGCCGACCGTGAACGGCATGCCCGGCAACGACGACCTCGGCGCGATGTCGTCCTGGTACCTGTGGACCGCCATGGGGCTCTACCCCTTCACTCCCGGCACCACGGACCTCGCCGTGTCCACACCCGTCTTCGAGAAGGTCGTCCTGCGCCCCGGCGCCGCCGATGCCATCACGATCACGGCGCCGGGAGCGGCCACGAACCGTTACATCACCGGGCTGTCGGTGAACGGACGGGTCACCGACCGTGCCTGGGTCGACGGTGCCGACGTGCTCTCGGGCGGGACCATCGCCTACTCCCTGGCTGCCCAGCCCGACAAGAGCTGGGCCACCGGTGCGGACGCGGCGCCGCCCTCGTACGGCGAGGGTGGGTCGACGTTGCTCGCCGGCGCGGACTGCGCGACGCTGCAGCTCGCCCCGGGAGGCTCGGGAACCTGCGACATCGTCGTGCGGAACATCGGGACCAGCTCCGTGACCCTCCCCGCCTCATCGGGCTCCTCCGGGGGTCTGGACGTGAGCGTGCCCGGCGCCACGGTGGCCGCAGGCGGGCTCGCCACCGTGAAGGCGACCGTCGTCGCATCCGCGGGGGTGGCCGGTGGTTCGGTGTCCCTGCCCGTCGCGCTCGGGTCCCAGGGGCAGGAGACCGTCGCGTACGTGGCGGTGACCGTCGATGCACCGACTGCCCTGTCCCGCGCCTTCACGGTGGTGGCGACCGCACCCGAGGGGGACCGCGGCAGGACCGGGAACTTCGACGGCTCCGGTGCCTCCTACCGGCGCGACCTGCTCGAGCAGGCGGGCGTCGCCCCGGGGGCCGAGTTCACGATCCCGGGAACCGGGATGACGGCGACATGGCCCGCCGCGGAGGTCGGCCAGCCCGATGCTGCGGTTCCCGCAGGTCAGAAGATCGCGGTGGCGGGCAATCCGACGTCCATCGCCTTCGTCGGCGCGGCCCGGAACGGGGGGCAGAGCGCCCAGGGGACCGTCACCTACTCCGACGGGTCCACAGCTCCGTTCACGTTGGGCCTGGACGACTGGGTCCTGCCCACCGGTCCCAACGGGACGCCGAACCACGGCAACGTCCAACTCGCCAGGATCAGCCAGCGCAACACCGCCAACGGCTCCCAGAACGAGGGCGCGATCATCTGGGTGACGCCTGCGATCACGGCTCCGGAGGGGCTCACGATCACCGGCGTGGTGCTGCCCCAGGCCGACAAACAGCGGATCTTCGCGATCGCCTCGGATGCGCCCGATCCGACCGAACCGACCGACCCGACCGACCCGACCGAGCCCGGGGCGCCGGTGGACACCTCGGCGACGCTGTCGGTGACGCCGACATCGGTCGCCGAGGGGGACTCCGCCTCCGTGACGGCCACAATCACGGTGGCGGCGACACGGGCAGAGGGCGACACCGGGGCGGGAACGCCCGCGGGCACGGTGGACCTCGTGGACGGGGAGACCGTCCTGGCGGCCGGGCTCGTGCTCGGCGCGGACGGTCGTGTCTCGGTGAGCCTGCCCGCGGACCTCGCAGTGGGTGAGCACTCGTTGAGTGCGGTCTTCACACCGACCGACCCCGACGCGTTCGGGCCGTCGACCTCGGACGTGGTGGTCGTGACGGTCACGGCGAAGTCGGATCCGTCGGACCCGACAACGCCGACGGACCCGACGGACCCGACCGATCCCGGCCAGCCGACGGACCCGGCCGATCCCGGTCAGCCGACAGACCCGGCTGCGCCATCGGAGCCCGGTGCGGTGACCCCCTCTCCCAACGCCAGTGGCCAGGGACAGAAGGACACGGACGACGGCGCCGCGCTGGCGCACACAGGATCGCTCGCGATCGTGTTGGGCGGTCTGTCCGCGGTCTCCCTGGCCGCCGGCCTCGTGACGCTCCACGGGCGGAGGCGCCGCAGCTGAACCGGTCCGTCGACGTCGGGTGGTGAGGGGCGGGATCCGCGTGTGAGCGGGTCCCGCCCCTCGTCGTGCGCGCGGTACTGCGGGTTCCCGGGGACTGCAGTGCGGAGGCCACAGGTGTCCGCGCCGCGGAGGCCTTTCCCTCTCCGGGTTCGGTGCTCGACCGAGCAACGGACCTCGAGCTCGCGATCGCGCACCGGACATCGGGGGAGCACACGGATGACGGCAGCTCCTGACTTCCGGCGCCGCCCTCGGGCTCCGTGAGTCGGATCCTCGTCGGGTTCCCGCCGCACACGAGGACAGCGCGGTGGACACACGGGGCTCATCCGGCACGGGGGTCCCTCCCTGTCCGAGGGTGTCTCCTCG
>NZ_CCXH01000174.1 GCF_000820725.1 Actinomyces polynesiensis
GGTGTCTCCTCGTGTGTGTGGTTCCGTCCGGTGCGCGCCCGTCCGGTGGGCGACGAGGACGGGACAACACGGTGGTTCGCGTTCTCCGGGAGGTGCGTGATCGGGGTCCGGACGAGTGGGCCCGCGGCCACGTCGACGTCGGGGAGGTCCGGGGCCGGAGGCGCGCCCGGCACGCACGGATGTGACGGTGGGGTCGGGTCGCGTGAAGTGCCGCGACCCGACCCCACCGTCAGTTCAGACCTGTCAGGTGTCGAGCAGAGGAGCGCGCGCCGCCGGCAGTCCGTCCTGCGCTCCCCGGAAGGGTCAGCTCCGTCTCCTGCCCGGACGCAGCGCCCCCATCCCGATCAGCAGTACCAGCAACGCGGTCGTCGTGACCAGGGAGGTCGTCGCGCCAGTGGCGGCCAGTCCCTCCCCCTGTTGGGAGGGACCCGTCCCCGTGGGACCGGCCGGATCGGAGGGTGCGAATGGGCCCACCGGGTCGGTCGGATCCGTCGGCTGGCCGGGGTCGGTCGGGTCCGTGGGTTGGCCGGGGTCGGTCGGTTGGCCCGGGTCGGTCGGGTCCGTGGGTTGGCCGGGGCCGGTCGGATCCGTGGTCGCGTCGGAGAACTCATGGGTCCAGGTCGTGGTCGCCCCCTCCGCAAGGGCATAGCCCTCGCGGGCGCGCGCGGTGACCGTGACCGTCCCCGTTGCCGGGTACGTCCCCGCGGACAGGACCTCGTCCCCGACGAGGTAGTCGACACCTTCGGAGTCCGGGACGGTGTAGGAGTCCTGTGCGGAGCCGTCCTCGTCCGTGAAGGAGACCTCGCCCGGTGTGACCACCGTCGGGGTACCCGGTTCAGTGGGGTCGGTCGGGTCGAGAGGGACACCGTCCGCGCCCACCCGCACACCGTTGACGACCAGGGTGCCGTCGGCGGACACCTCGACGGTGGCATCCATGGCCGCTGCGAGGTTGAGGCGTTGGAAGCTGCCGGCCCCACCCGTCTCGTCCAGGACGAACCCGGAGGGGAGGGACGTGGCAGCGAGGACGGTCGTGCGCTGGGCCTCGTCGAGGGTGGGGAAGGTGGTGAGCAGCAGGTCTGCTGCGCCCGAGGGCACCGCGGGAGCGAGGCCGGTCCGCCCGACCTGGGGGAAGCCGTAGGTGAGTCGTTGGGTGTAGAGGTCCACGGCGGCCTCGTCACCCAGGTACGGGTGCTGGTGGGAGATGCATTCCTCCAGGGTGTCGCCGGCCCCGACCTCGCGGCACTTCTGCGTGAGCACAGCGTCCAGCTCCTCCCGTGCCGCCTCCAGGAGCGGGCGGTACTCGGCATCGGACCACCGCCGGGCGGTGATGTCCTCCCCCACGATCCGACCTCCCATGACGTCGGTGGGGTAGTGGAAGGAGAGGACGATCCGGTTGTTGCCGTACTCGGAGGCCCGGGCCAAAATCTGTGGTCCCAGCTCGGGCAGGAGGGTCGCGAGGGTGATGCCCTGTGAGTACCCGTGGGAGGTGTGCCCGCTGGGGAAGGAGCCGTCACCCGCCAGGCCCGCGTACCCGCTGTCGGAGTCCCACTTCTTGAGCAACCCACCCGTCGAGGTGAATCCCATCCTCACGAAGGGACGCTTGTACTGATAGGTGTTCTTCGCAGTCTGGTAGGCGTCGCCCGAGTTCGCGGTGGCCTTCTCGACCCGGTAGCTCAGCAGGGCCTTCGTCCGCGGCAGCTCGTTGTTCGCCAGCGCCTGGGTGAAGAGCGGTCCGATGACGTCGCCGAGGCCGTTCGCCATGGTGACGTACGGGCTCCCGGCCCCGTCGCGCAGGGCTTCCTCGACCTCCGGGTCCAGCTTGTCGGCGTAGGTATCGGGCGCGTTGTTGACGGCGACGACAGTGGCGTCGTTGATGCCGGAGAGCTGCCCGACGGTGGTCCCGGGCTCGTACGGTGTGTTGGGACCCATCACCGCGTCCTCGTCGAGGGCGTCCCTGAAGGAACGCAGGAGCCACGTGTGGTAGTCGCCCCCGTCCGGGGCCTTCGCCGAGTCGGAGGGGTAGGAGGCCCCGAGCTGCGCGTCACTGAACGGGGTGGAGGTGCCGTCCGCGTCGAGCTCCAGGTTCGGCATCGCGAAGTAGACGTCGGAGCTGGTCGAGTTGCACTGGTGGACCTCGACGGCGACGGTGTTCTCCCCGACGACGAGGGCGGATGCGGGAACCGCGAAGGTCCTCGTCTCCGGGTCCCCACCCCCGTCGGTGCCCTGCGGCGTCTGGTACTGGAGGTTCCGGGTGATCTCCGAGTCGTCCCACCCGGCCACCCGGACGCCGTTGACGTAGACGGTTGCGGTGTCATCGAAGACCACGGTGCCGCTCAGGGAGACCCCTGTGTCCACAGTGTCCTGGTCCAGGGTGAAGGAGGTGCGGAGGAAGTAGCCCTCGAGCACGGGTGCGGACGTGCCGTCCTTGTACAGGTTCAGCCTCGTGGTCACCGGATACCCGGACCCCAGGTCGGTCCCGTCACGCTTCGCACCGAAGGGGCCCCGGGCGCGCTTCCAGTCCCCGTCGGAGGGGAGGACCGTCGTCGTCCAGGCGGTGCGTCCGGTGGCGCCGGCGGCGGGGTCCACATCCGGGACGTCCAGGTACGTCCATACCGTGTCGCCGTCGACCAGCGGGGAGCCGATGGTCAGCGAGTCGATCCATCCGCTCACCAGCGTGTCGGCGACGCCGGAGTCCTCCCGGTAGTGGAGCTGCAGCTCGTGGACGTGTGCACCTGCCAGGGACGAGAGGTCGACGGTCACGGGTGTCCACTTCCCGGGCGTCGCCGAGACGGGCTCCCCGGAGAGCGTCGAGCGCTGCTGTGATCCCGGCGCGGAGTAGACGACATCGACCGACACCGGCGTGGAGGCCCCGTTGTCAGGCCTGAGCAGGTATGACAGGGACGTCCCCTCGGTGACGGTGATGTCGAGGTCCATCTGGAGGACCGTGGACGAGTCCACGGGGCCGTCACCCAGGATGCGACCCGCATAGCGCAGTGCCTGCACCCCCGCCCCGCCGGGTGCCGTTCCCGTCTGACGGACGGAGACCCCGAGCGCCTGTGGGGAGTCGCCGTCGTCCGTCGACAGGGTCCAGTCCGCGATCTGGGTCGTCGCGTTCTTCGTGGCGCCTCCCGCGTTCGCTGTCACACGCAGCTGGTAGGCGCTGTGTGGGTGGGGGTCGGTGATCCGGTAGAAGCGGGTGAGTCCGTTGGCTGCGAAGGTCTGGTCGGTCTCCGTGGCCACGACCTCCCAGGAGGAACCGGTCAGGTCATCGGTGGCACCAGGTGCGTCACTGGCCAGGATCTGCCAGCTCCGCGGATCGCGCTCGGGGAAGGACGAGGAGTCCGCGGCCGCCGTCACCGAGTACCCGGTCACGGCCTGTGCCCCGGTCAACGTATAGGCGGCGATGACGGGACTCGTCCCCGACGGCGCCCTGCTCCCCGAGGCGTACCACTTCGTCGAGCGGTCACCATCGGCCAGGCGGGCCACGTACTCCTTGATGTTGCCCGTGTTCGGCGCGTTGGAGGTCACTTCCGCGATCTGTCCCGGTCGGACGACCGACTCACCACGGATCCCCGTGGTCTGCCCACGTTGGGGGAATCCGGCAGGGGCCGGGGTCCCGCTCTCGTAGGTGCGGGTCCACCGGGAGCCTCTCGCGTCGGAGGTGTGGAGGGGCAGGACGGTGAGCACGACGCCGGGGGAGGTCGAGGGAAGGTGGGCGCCCGTGTCATCGGGCGAGAAGGTCGCGGTGAGGGTGTGGGAGCCCGCTGCGAGCGTGCCGGGCACCTCGATCCTCGCCGTCCCGTCGCCCGCCACTGCGCTCGACCCCAGTGTGGTCGCGTCCTCGGAGAGGGTGACGGTCCCGGCGACACCGCCGGGGCTCACGGTCACGCTGGCCACGGCGTTCCCGCCCTCGTCGACCGTGGTGGGGGAGAGGCTGAGGGAGGTCCTCGTCGCCTCGGCGCCGGCCGCCTCGGGGTTGCGGAAGCCGACGGCGAAGATGTGCATGATGCCCTTGTCCACGGTCGTGGGCAGGATGACGGCATCGACGGTCTTCGAGGGGTCCAGCCCCGCGACATCCGTGGCGAACAGCTTGGGCCTGGCCGTGTCCGACCCTCCCTCGCGTGTGTTGCGCCCCTGGAGTTCGACGAGGGCGGTGTTCCCGGCGGGCACGGTCGAGGGCGTCCAGTCCGACAGGGAGACGGTCACGGTGTGGGTCGACCCGTCCGTGTAGACGACGCTCGCGTTCCCCGTCGAGGGTCCGTTGGTGGCCAGGCCCAGGAATGAGATGCCGGTGGTCGACACGTTCGCGACATCGAGGCGCTGCCCATGGGGGATGTAGTGGTCGGGATGGGCGCCGTCGGCCGACCCGGGCCAGGTGAAGGTCACACCGGTGTCGCCGAAGGGCAGGGAGGCGCCGGGGGTGATGCCCTGCGAGGCCAGCTTCTCGTAGGACAGCGTCGCCCCTCCGGCATCGAGTGAACCTGCGTCGCGCGCTCCGTCGTGGGTGATCCCCCGACCGTTCGGGTCATCGGTCCCCTGCGGGTACGAGGGCGGGACGTCGTCCTCCCCCGTCCCCCAGGAGGAGGTGTGTGAGGAGGTCATCGTGAACTGCAGGGTGCCACCGTCGCGGGCGAAGGTCTCGGGCAGCCACGAGGCGGTCTGTCCGACACCGTCGACGCTGAGGCCCTCGATGTGGCGCGCGCCCTGGGTCGCCCCGGGTGCGGAGATCGCGATCACCCGGTCCGAGCCTGCCGAGCGGATCGTGACCTGCTCGAACATCGGGGAGCTGACCAGGAGGTCGGCAGTGCCGTAGATCCCCGGGAAGAGGCCGAGGTTCGCCCACACGTACCAGGAGGACAGGGATCCCAGGTCATCGTTGCCCAGGAGCCCGTCCGGACCGCTCCCGAACAGTTCCGCGACCACCCGGTCGAGCGTGTCGGTGGTGCTGGCCGGTGACCTCAGCCAGTTGTAGACCCACGGGAGACCGAAGCTCGGCTGGTTCGTCATGTACGCGTACTCGCTGAAGGCGCCGGCATCGAGTTGCTCCAGCATCGTGTCGAGGTCGGCGGTGGCGCGGGCGATGCCTCCCCGGGCCTCGATGAGTGCTGCCATGTTGAAGGGGACCGAGAACCCGTACTGCTTGCCCGTGGACTGCTCGAACTGATCGCCCTGGGTGTTGAGGGCCACGTTCATGAAGCCGTTCTTGTTCCGGGCGTCGATGTGGCGCCTCACCGGGTTGAAGACGTTCATCCAGTTCTGTGAGCGTTGGCTGAACAGCGCCTGCGCGTCCGCGTCGCCGAGTCGCCGGGCGAGTTGCGCGATGGCGAAGTCGTCGGTGGCGTACTCGAGGGTCCGTGAGGTCGCGGCGTTCTTCGAGTCACCGCTGACCCAGCCGAGCGTCGTGTAGAGGAAGGCATCGGAGCGGTTGGACTCCGTCGCCGCGCGGGGCACGGACTGGGTCCCGACCATGGAGGCCAGGGCGTGCTCGCGGTCGTAGTCGGTGGCACCGAACGCGTCGGTGGCTGCGACGATGACCTGCAGGGAGTCACCGCTCATCTTGGTCTGGACACGGTTGTAGCTCGGCCAGGACGACCACTTCCCGGACTGGTCGACCATGTCCACGATCGACTGGTTGATGTCGCTGGCCACCTGTGGTTCCAGGAGTGCCACCAGCTGTGCCTGGCCCCTGTAGGTGTCCCACCCGGAGAAGTTCACGTAGAAGTGGTGGCCGTCGCGCACGCGGTGGACCTGGTCGTCGTAGCCCGTGTAGCGCCCGTCGGCGTCCTCGAACACGTTGGGGTTGCCGAGTGCGTGGTAGAGGGCCGTGTAGAACTTGGTGTCCGCCTCGGCCGAACCCCCGCGGGCGTCGACGGTGCCCAGTGCCTCCGCCCAGGCCTGTCGGGCCGTGGAGCGCACGGTGTCGAAGTCCCGGGTCGCAGTCTCCGCGGAGACATTGCCGGCAGCGCCCTCGACGGAGACGTAGCTGAGTCCGATGCGTGCGGTCACCTCGGCCCCGTCTGCGAAGGTCAGCCAGGCACCGGCACCGTGTCTGCGGGTGGTGGAGGAGGCGGAGGTCCCACCCGCCGTCATCGAGGCCTCCGACCAGGTCCCGAACGACTCGAAGGGCTGGTCGAACGTCGCGGAGAAGTACGCCGTGTAGGAGGGGCCCGTGGCGCAGACGATCTTCGCCGTGACCGAGCCGGAGACGGTCCGGGTCTCCGGGTCGATGACCAGGTCGGAGGCGGAGACGTCGTTGTTCGACCCCGCCGCGTCGATGACCAGGGTGTCGGAGCCGGGGTCCCCTGAGGGGAAGGTGAAGCGGTCGACCGCGGTGCGCGTGGAGGCGGTGAGCTCGGTGGTGACGCCGTTGTCCGTCGTCACGGAGTAGTAGCCGGGTTCTGCGGACTCCCGGTCGTGGGAGAAGGGGAGGTGGTAGCGGCTGATGTCGGCGGAGGGGTTGGTCGGCAGGGTGGCCCCTCCCGCCCCGCCAGCGGTGCCCAACGCACCTGTGAACGGGAGGATCGGCACGTCGAACCCTCCGAACCGTCCCGAGCACCCGGTCCCTGACAGGCGGGTGAGTCCGAAACCGCGGATGGTGTCGGCGTTGTACTCGTACCCTCCCCGGGTGTTCCCGATGTCGCCGTTGACCGCCGTCGTCGCGAACGTGGCCGGACTGTTCTGCACCATCCCGAAGGGCACGGTGGCTCCCGGGACGGTGTTCCCGTACGCGGCGTTCCCGCGGGCATTGCCCTCGTTGATGGAGACCGTCTCCTCGGTGCCGATGAAGGGGTCCACGGCGGAGACCGCGTCGACTGCCGTCGACGGCGTCTCCGCACGGGCCTCGGGGGCACACACGAGGCCGCCGACGGTCAGGACGGCGGTGGCGGCGAAGGCGGTCAGGCGGGGGAGGGCAGGGCGCATGGGTCCACTCCAGGGCGTGTCGGGGAATCAGCGTTGATGGGGGAGGCCGACGACTCCGTCGGTCCGTCGCCAGTCTAGGACAGCGCTGTCACGATGGCAGTGGTTTCGACGCGTCCCCCGCGCATTGTCCGTGGCCCCCTCCGGTGCCGCGCGCCGACGTCGGGGGCTCCGCATGCCGTGGCGGAACCGATTGGCGACCACCGGGGACTCCCGACACAATGGATCCATGAACTCCGACGGCTGGGCGGTGCAGCCGGGGACACGGATGGGACACCCGTCGCAGCCGCGCAGCCGGCGGGACGAGCCACGTGGTCCCGGCCCCGTGCTGACGCTCCTGGCGCTCATGTGGGCCGTCTTCGCCTGCGAGGTGTTCCTGCCCGGGAACTGGACCCGCTACGGCCTGGTGGCCGGCGACCCGCACGCCTGGTACGGCGTGGTCACCGCGCCGCTCCTCCACGCCAGCCTCGCCCACATCGTCGGGAACTCGGTGCCACTGCTCGTCCTGGGCACACTCGTGTGCCTCCACGGCCACCGTGCCTTCTGGCAGGTGATCGCATGGTCGGCCGTCCTCGGTGCCGCGGTCGCCTGGCTCCTCACACCGGCGGGGACCGTGATCGTCGGAGCCTCCGGCCTGGTCTTCGGGCTCTTCACCTACCTGGTGGTCCGGGCGGTCAGTCCGGGCACCGGGTCGTGGAGACACAGGCTGGTCGACATCCTCGTGGCCGCGCTCGTGGTGTCCGTGTACGGGAGTGCGATGCTGGCGGGCATCCTCGACGCCGGGCCCTCCGTCTCCTGGCAGATGCACCTGGGGGGAGCCGCAGGGGGAGCGGTGGCGGCACTGACCGGGGCGGGCACAGGCCGCCGCTGACCCCTGCCGCGACAGACGGCCCGGGCTGCACAGTTCCTCACAGGACACACACCGTCCGCACCTCCCCAGTGGCGGAATCCCGCCACTCGACCCCGGGGCCGGTCCGGGGTGCACCGTCCTGCCCTCCGCGTCCGCGGGCGTGATCGGGTGCCATCTGGGATTCTGGGGCGGTGAGTGCACCCCAGACACCGTCCACCGCCCCGCAGGGACATCCCACGACCTCCCCGTGGTCGGCCTTCGTCGTCGTCCTCGCGGCCGGTTTCATGACCCTTCTCGACGTCTCCATCGTCAACGTCGCACTTCCCTCGATCGAGACGGGGCTGGGGGCGGGGCCCTCGCAGATCCAGTGGATCGTTGCGGGCTACTCCCTGGCTTTCGGTCTCTCCCTCGTCCCGGCCGGGAGGATCGGGGACCTGGTGGGACGCCGGACGATGTTCCTGGTGGGTCTGTCGGGTTTCGTCATCGCCTCCGCGCTGTGCGGGTTCGCCACGGGCGCAGCCATGCTCGCCCTCACCCGCGTCGTCCAGGGACTCTTCGCCGGCATCCTCAACCCGCAGGTCATCGCGCTGATCCAGGAACTGTTCCAGGGGCCCGCGCGTGCGCGCGCCTTCGGCTACTTCGGGATGACGGTGGGGGTGTCGACCGCCGTGGGTCCGGCCCTGGGTGGTCTCCTGGTCTCCGCGCTCGGCCCTGAGCACGGGTGGCGGTCGGTCTTCCTCATCAACGTCCCCATCGGTCTGGTCGTGATCCCGCTGGCCCGGCGCCGTCTGCGGGGTGTGGACGAGGCCGCCCGCGCTTCCCGTGCGACGGCCGGGCCCGACGCCCCGGAGTCGCGGGGCCTGGGTCTCGACGGCGTGGGCCTGCTCCTGATCGCCGCGATCGTGCTGGCCCTCATGTGGCCCTTCATCTCCGCCTCGGAGCACGAGCGCGGTCTGGCCGGTGCCCCGTGGTGGATGGTCGGCGTCGCAGCGCTGCTGCTGGTGCTGCTGACCATCTGGGAGCGCCAGCAGGACAGCCGGGGCGAGGCGGCGGTGCTGCCCGGAGCACTGGTGCGCAACCCCGGCTTCGTGCTCGGCGCGGGACTCGGCTCCGCCTACTTCGCGGGGTTCACGGGGATCTTCATCGTCACGACCCTCTACTTCCAGCAGGGCGCGGGCATGCCCGCCTGGGAGGCCGGACTCGCGCAGATCCCCTTCGCCCTGGCCTCGGCCGTCACCTCGGCACGCTCCGGACGCCTGGTGAACCGGGTGGGACGCAGGCTGGTCGTCCTCGGCCTCGTCACCATGCTGGTGGCGATCGGGGCGATCATCGCGGTCGTCGAGCTCCTGTCCACCGAGCACTGGGCGGTCTGGCTGGTCTCGGGTCTCCTCGCGCTGGCCGGTGCGGGGTCGGGACTGGTCATCTCCCCGAACCAGGCGCTCACCCTGGCCGACGTGCCCCGCGCCCTCTCCGGCACGGCCTCGGGGCTCCTCCAGACACTCCAGCGTCTCGGTGCGACCGTGGGCCTGGCACTGATGACCTCGGTCTTCTTCACCGTCGTCGGCTCCGCCCAGGCCGGGGACCTGCCGGCCCACTCGCGCGCCATGGGCGTGTCCATGGCCGTCACCGTGGCACTGCTGCTGGTCGCACTGGTCATCGCGTTGTTCGACGCGCGCCGCCGGGCCCCCTCGGCGGCCTGAGGGCGTCGCCCTCGTCGGACCCCCGACACGCCCGACCGGGTCGGCGCCCGGCCGGACCCGACAGACACGACCGCCCGCGGCCGGACCCCGGAGGGACGCGGACGCGGGCGGCGGGTCGCCCCCCGGATCAGGGCAGCGGGATGTTCCGCAGGTTCGAGCGTGCCATGGAGACGACCTCGCCGAGGCCTCCGCCCAGCACCTCCTTGCTCATCGCGCGGGCGAAGCCGGTGACCTGGTCCGCGGTGATCGAGGGGGGCAGGGACAGGGCGCGCGGATCGGTCATGCACTCGATGAGCCCCGGGCCGGGACGGTTGAGCTCGCGGCGCAGCACGTCCTCCACGTCGCCCGGCTCCTCGATGCGCACCGAGGGGATGCCCAGGGCATTGCCCAGCGCCGCGTAGTTGACGTCCTCGGACTCGGTGCCGAAGGAGGGGAGGCCGTTGACCAGCATCTCCAGCTTCACCATGCCCAGGGAGGCGTTGTTGAAGACGACCACCTTGACGTTGAGGTTGTAGTTCTTCACGGTGATGAGTTCGCCCAGGAGCATCGAGAGGCCGCCGTCCCCCGACATCGTGATGACGGGACGCTCCGGCTCCGCCGCGGCGAGGCCGATGGCCTGGGGCAGGGCGTTTGCCATGGAACCGTGGAGGAAGGAACCGACGATGCGGCGCTTCCCGTTCATGCGCAGGTAGCGCGCGGCCCAGACATTGCCCATGCCGGTGTCGACGGTGAAGGAGGCGTCCTCGGGGGCCACCGCGGAGAGGATGTCCGCGACGAACTCCGGGTGCAGGGGCTTCATGCTCGCCGCCGACTTGCCCTTGTAGGCGCCGACGACGTTCTTCATGGAGCGCTCGAACTTCTTCACCATCTGGTCGAGGAAGGTGCGGGAACGACCCTCGTCGATCAACGGCAGGAGGGCCTTCGCGGTCTCCTTCACGTCACCGACCACGGCGACGTCCAGGCGCGTGCGGCGCCCGAGGATCTCGGGGCGGATGTCGACCTGGGCGGTGCGCACACCCTCGGGGAGGAACTGGTCGTAGGGGAAGTCGGTGCCCAGGAGGACCAGCAGGTCGGAGTCGTACATGGCCTGGTGGGCGGAGCCGTAGCCGAGCAGTCCGGACATGCCGATGTCGAAGGGGTTGTCCCACTGGATCCACTCCTTGCCGCGCAGGGAGTGCCCGACGGGGGCCGCGATGCGGTCCGCCAGGGCGATGACCTCGTCATGGGCGCCCTTGGTGCCTGCACCGGCGAAGATCGTCACCTTCTTCGCGGAGTTGATGGCGTCGGCCAGTTCGTGGAGGGACTTCTGGGAGGGCAGGACGACGGGGGCCTCGGGGCGCACGATCTCGATGGGGTAGGTCGTCTCGAGGGTGGACGCAGAGGTGTCACCGGGCAGGCTGATCACCGAGACGCCGGGGCCACCCCAGGCGTGCTGGACGGCGGAGGCGAAGACCCGGGGGAACTGCGCCGGGTTCGTGACCATCTCGTTGTAGACCGAGCACTCGTTGAAGATCCGGTCGGGGTGGGTCTCCTGGAAGTAGTGCGTGCCGATCTGCACCGAGGGGATGTGGGAGGCGATGGCCAGCACGGGGACGCGGTTGCGGTTGGCGTCGTAGAGACCATTGATGAGGTGGAGGTTCCCCGGGCCGCAGGACCCCGCGCACACGGCGAGCTCTCCGGTGGCCTCCGCCTCGGCGCCGGCGGCGAAGGCCGCGGACTCCTCGCGGCGGACGTGGATCCACTGGATGCCCTTGCCGTCCTTGTTCGAGCGGCGCACCGCGTCGACGATGGGGTTCAGGGAGTCACCGACGATGCCGTAGATGCGCCGCACGCCGAGGGCGAGGAGCTGGTTGACGAGGTGGTCGGCGACCGTGTCGCCGCTGACCTGCACGGGGGCCATGATGGTCCTTTCCTGGACGGGAGCTTCCGGGGGCAGGCACCGTGCACCGCCCGCCGCAGCGGTCCGGAACACGGCACCGTCGCCCTGACACCATGGTAAGCGCCGGGAGCGGGACGGGCCCAAGGTCCCGGGGCGTCTGATGCGGCACAGGAGGGTGACGCGGGGGACAGATCCGCAGCGCGGTCGCGCACAGCCCGGCGCAGGTGGCCGTGCCTGCCCGGGCACTGCGCCCGGTGGCAGCATGGGGTCATGGCCATCCTTCCCATCCGCATCACCGGGGACCCCGTCCTGCACCGCCGCGCCAGCGAGGTGACGGACTTCGACTCCTCCCTGGACGCCCTCGTCCACGACATGCACGACACCATGGCCGCCGCCCCCGGGGTCGGCCTGGCCGGGCCGCAGGTGGGGGAGGGACTGCGGGTCTTCGTGTGGGGGTACCGGGGAGGGGCCCGCTTCGATGCGCGCTACGCCGCCGCGGCGACGGGCAGCGGCGCGGGTTCCGCGGACGCGGACCTGCACGAGGACGGGGTCGGCAGGTACGGCGTCGTGGTGAACCCGCAGCTGCTGGTCACCCCGGTGCCCGTGCGGGTGCCCGATCCGGAGTGCGAGTCGGAGGGGTGTCTGTCGGTGCCCGGCCACCAGTTCCCCCTCGTGCGCGCGGGGCACGCGGTGCTCACCGGGGTGGACGTCCACGGTGGGCCGGTGCGGGTGGAGGCCTGGGGCTGGCTGGCGCGCATCTTCCAGCACGAGTTCGACCACCTCGACGGGACGCTCTACGTCGACCGACTGGCACAGCCCTGGGCGGTGCGGGCGCAGGAGGTCGTGGAGGAGGCGGGGTGGGGCGTGCCGGGTCTGTCCTGGCTGCCCGCCGCGGGGGAGGACGCCGCGGGGGAGGACGCTGCGGGGGAGGACGCTGCGGGGGAGGACGCCGCGGCCGACCGGGGGTGACGAGGGCGGCGCCGTGATGCCCCACCGGTCTGCCGGGTGCGGGGAGGCGGGACCTCCGGATCTGTCGGACGTGTCCCGACGGCCCGTAGTGTCGGGTGGGGAGCCGCACGGGACGCTGGACGGGTCCGCGTGGCGACCGCGGAAGCCGTTCGAGACAACGGAGCCAACGATGACTGTCCACCGGATGATCTGGAACCAGACTGCCTACTTCGGACCAGGGGCGATCAGCGTGATCCCCCAGGAGATCGCCTCACGGGGGTTCACCAGGGCCTTCGTCGTCACCGACCGGGTGCTCGTCGACACGGGCGTGTCCCGGCGGGTCACCGACCTGCTCGACGCGGCAGGAGTGCCCTTCGTGCTGTTCACCGACATCAGGCCGAACCCTCCCGTGGAGAACGTCCTCGCCGGTCTGGCGGCGTTCAGGGAGGCCGGGGCCGATGTCCTCGTCTCGGTCGGCGGACGTTCCCCCCAGGACACCTGCAAGGCCATCGGCATCATCGCCGCCAACCCCGAGTTCTCCGACGTGGTGTCCCTGGAGGGCGTCGCGGCCACGAGGAACCCCTCGGTGCCGATCATCGCCGTCCCGACCACTGCGGGCACGGCATCGGAGACCACGATCAACTACGTCATCACCGACACGGCCAGACGGCGGAAGGTCGTCTGCGCGGACCCCCGCGACATCCCGGTCCTCGCGGTCGTCGACCCGGAGATGATGGCCTCCGCGCCGCGTGCCCTCAAGGTCGCGACGGGCCTGGACGCCCTGACCCACGCCATCGAGGGCTACGTGACCCCCGGGTCGTTCGAGCTGTCGGACATGTTCCACCTCAAGGCGATCCAGATGATCGCGCGGGCACTGGCGCCTGCCGCGGACGGTGACGCGGAGGCCATCGACCGGATGGCGATGGCCCAGTACATCGCCGGCATGGGCTACTCGAACGTGGGCCTGGGCCTGGTCCACGGCATGGCCCACCCGCTGGGTGCCTTCTTCGGTGCCCCCCACGGGGTGGCCAACGGGATCCTGCTGCCCTCGGTCCTGGAGTACAACGCACCGTTCACGGGGGAGAAGTACCGCGACATCGCCGCCGCCTTCCGGGTCCGGGGCGCCACCACGGACCCGATCGAGGAGGTGCGCGCACGGACGGTCGGGGCGATCCGCGACCTGGCGGTGTCCCTGGGGAACCCGACGAGGATCTCCGAGGTCGGCGCCACCGAGGCGGACGTGCAACCCCTGGCCGAGGCGGCCTTCGAGGACGTCTGCACCGGGGGGCAACCCGCGGACACCCACCGTCGAGGAGATCGCCGGGCTGTACCGCTCGCTGTTGTGAGGCCGGGAGCGTGGTCCCCCTGTCGGCGTGTCCCGTGGGTACCGCGGGTACCGCCGGTGTGTCCTGGCCAGCGAGGGCGCCCTCGTCAACCGGGACGGACCTCACGCGCAGAACCGAGCGGACCTCACGCGCAGAACTGAGCGGACCTCACGCGCAGAACTGAGCGGACCTCAGCGAGGGGGTCAGTGGACGGTGAGCCCGAAGGAGCGGAAGCGCTCGCGGACCTCGTCGACCTGCTCCATCGAGGGCGGCTGCGTGTCCGCCAGCTGGTAGTCCATGTGCAGGGAGGCCCACTTGTCGCGCCCCATCTGGTGGAAGGGGAGGACCTCCAGTCGCGACATCGAGCCCCAGCGCTGGGCGATGCGGGCCACCGCGTCGATGTTCCCGGGCGCGTCGGTGAGACCCGGCACCAGGACGAAGCGCACCCAGATCTCGATGCCGCGGGCGTCGAGCCTGTCGCCGAAGTCGACGGTGGGCTGCAGCTCCCGGCCCGTGACCTTCCGGTACGTCTCGGGGATGCCGGACTTGACGTCGAGGAGGACCAGGTCGGTGTCCTCCAGCATCTGGTCGGTGGCGGAGGCCCCGAGGAACCCGGAGGTGTCGAGGGCCGTGTGGACGCCCATCTCCTTCGCGCCGCGCAGGAGGCGACCGGCGAAGGCGGGCTGCATGAGGACCTCACCGCCGGAGAGGGTGATGCCACCACCCGTGTTGCGGAAGATCCTGCGGTAGCGCCTGATGCGCCGCAGCAGCTCGTCGACCTCGACGGGCTCCCCGTTGCGCATCGCCATGGTGTCGGGGTTGTGGCAGTAGAGGCACCGCAGGGGACACCCCGCCAGGAAGACCGTCATCCGGGTGCCCGGGCCGTCCACGGCCGTGACCAGTTCCCAGGAGTGGACGGAACCCAGCGTGCCCTCACGCATGCGCGCGAGTCGGTCCGAGCGTTCCAGGTCCGTGAGCTCCGCCAGGCCAGCGGTCCCCGCCCCGGACACACGGGCGGCCGGGGCCAGGAAGTCCTGGTCACCGAGCATCTCGGGTGAGCCGAGGGGGACGACGGGCATCGGGGGACCTTTCGGAGGTGTGGGGGCAGAAGGCGGTGGGACAGCGGGGGTGGGGCCGGGCAGGTGGGGAAGGCGACGGCCGGTCGGGAACCCGCCGACGGGGCCCGACCGGCCGCTCACCGGAGAGACTGGGGGGCTCTGCCCTCAGGCGCTGTGGTGGAACGTGCGGGAGAGGACGTCCAGCTGCTGCTCACGCGTCAGCTTGACGAAGTTCACCGCGTAGCCGGAGACGCGGACCGTCAGGTTCGGGTACTTCTCCGGGTGGTCGATCGCGTCCTCCAGGGTGGAACGGTCGAGCACGTTGATGTTCGCGTGGTAGAGGCCCTGGACGCCTCCGTGCTCCCCGCGGGACTCCTTCATGTCGGCGAGACGCTCGTCGAAGGTCTTGGTGGCCATTGTCGGCTCCTTCAGTGGTTGTGTGTCGGGGGTGGAACTGCTCCCCGTGGCCCGCTCCGGTCGGGTGCGGGCCACGGGATGACTGGTGCTCAGTCCTCGGGGACGAAGCCGGCGTCGAGGATGCCGACCAGGTTCTTGATCTGCTCGTCCTTGGTGCGGCCCAGGCCGGAGGGCGTGATGGTGTTCGTCAGCGAGATGCCGTCGAGCGCGTCGTTGTAGTCGAGCTTGCCCACCGACAGCATGGAGGCGACCATGCCGTGGGTGTCCAGGCCGTTCTCCGGGTTGGCGCCCGGTGCGAAGGGAGTGCCCTTCTCGTGCCCCGAGGGGAACGCGCCGGTGGCCTTGCCGTAGACCACGTTGGAGGTGATCGTCAGCACCGACTGGGTCGGGATGGCGTCACGGTAGAGCGGGATCTCGCGGATCTTGCTCATGACGGTGTGCACCACGGTCGCGGCGATGTCGTCGGCGCGGTCGTCGTCGTTGCCGTACTTCGGGAACTCGCCCTCGGTGACGTAGTCGACGACCAGGCCGGTCTCGTCACGCACGGGGGTGACCTTGGCGTACTTGATGGCCGACAGGGAGTCGGCGACGATCGACAGGCCGGCGATGCCGCAGCCCATGGTCCGCACGATGTCGGAGTCGTGCAGCGCCATCTCGACGGCCTCGTAGGCGTAGCGGTCGTGGCAGTAGTGGATGATGTTGAGGGCCTCGACGTAGGTGCCGACCACCCAGTCCAGCATGTCCTCGTACTTGGCCCACACCTCGTCGAAGTCGAGCGGTCCGTCACCCTCGACCGGCGCGTGGCCGGGGACGACCTGCTTGCCGCTCATCTCGTCGCGTCCGCCGTTGATCGCGTAGAGCAGTGACTTGGCGGCGTTGACGCGGGCGCCGAAGAACTGCATCTGCTTGCCCACGCGCATGGGGGACACGCAGCAGGCGATGGCCGCGTCGTCGCCCCAGTGGCTGCGGATCTGGTCGTCGGACTCGTACTGGATGGAGGAGGTCTCGATGGAGATCGCCGCGCAGAAGTCCTTGTAACCCTGGGGCAGTGACTCGTCCCAGAAGATCGTAATGTTCGGCTCGGGGGCCGAGCCCAGGTTGCGCAGGGTCTGGAGCAGGCGGAAGGAGGTCTTGGTGACCAGGGTGCGTCCGTCGTCGCCGAAGCCCGCGTCCGACCAGGTGGCCCAGTAGGGGTCACCGGAGAAGATCTGGTCGTAGTCGATGGTGCGCAGGAAGCGCACGATGCGCAGCTTCATGACCAGGGAGTCGATGTACTCCTGGGCCTGCTCCTCGGTGATGGCGCCGTCGACCAGGTCGCGCTGGATGTAGGTGTCGAGGAAGGCGGACAGGCGCCCGATCGACATGGCCGCGCCGTCCTGGGACTTCACGGATGCGAGGTAGCCGAAGTACGTCCACTGCACGGCCTCCTGGGCCGTCGCCGCGGGCCGGGACAGGTCGAAGCCGTAGGCTGCTCCCATGTTCTTGAGCTTCTGGAGCGCCTTGATCTGCTCGGAGTGCTCCTCGCGGTAGCGGGCCCAGTGCTCGGAGAACGGCTGGGCGGCGACCTTGTCCTTGTCGACCTTCTTGGCGGCGATCAGGGCGTCGACCCCGTAGAGGGCCACGCGGCGGTAGTCGCCGATGATGCGGCCACGGCCGTAGGCGTCGGGCAGGCCGGTGATGATGTGGGAGGAACGGGCCGCGCGGATGCGGGGGGTGTAGATGTCGAAGACCGCGTCGTTGTGGGTCTTGCGGTACTTGGTGAAGATCTTCTTGACCTCGGGGTCGACCTCCTTGCCGGCCTCCTTGATGGCGGTCTCCACCATGCGCCACCCGCCGTTTGGCATCATCGCGCGCTTGAGGGGGACATCCGTCTGCAGGCCGACGATGACGTCGTCCTCCTTGCAGATGTAGCCGGGGCCGAAGGCGTCGATGTCGGCGGGGGTGTGGGTGTCGACGTCGTAGACGCGACGCTTGCGCTCCTCGGAGAGGTAGTGCTCCTCCAAGTGGTCCCACACCTTCAGGGTCTTCTCGGTGGGCCCGGAGAGGAACGACGCATCACCCGTGTAGGGGGTGTAGTTGCGCTGGATGAAGTCTCGGACGTCGATGCCCTCGGCCCACGGGCCGGTGGTGAATCCGCGCCACGGGTCCGCCGTCGCCTCTGCCGGAGCGGTCATCTGGGTGGTCATGATCCCTCTTCTCAGTTTCTCCGGATCCCCGATCGGGGGTCCGCTGAGGGGGCCCGGTGGCCTCCTCGTCGGTGCCGGGTGGGCATCTGTCATCCATTGTCCGTCGTGGGTGCGGATCCGGCCAGATCCCGACGAGGGCGGACCTATGGCCTATCTCTCAAAGACATTCCTTTGATATGCGGGTCACAGGGGGTGTGGGTCCAAGGTCCCGGGGCCGGTCCACGGGGGCCCGACCCCGACCCGGTCCGACGGTCCGCACGGGTCGCGGCGGGGTCCTCCTCCGACCGTGTGGTCAGGCACCCTGCCGCGGGGTCCTGGGAGGGTACGCGGCGCCGGACACGTCGCGTGCCGCCGGAGGAGGGGAGGCCTGCGCGGGGCGTCCCCGGGACGGGTCCCGGGCACCGGTCCGGCGTGGGACCCGCACCCGACCCATAGGATGACCGGGTGCAAGCCCTCGTCCCGATCCTGGTGGTCCTGGCCGTCTTCGTGGTGTCCGCCCTCCTCGACCCCCGCAAGGTCCGCACGGGGGTCTACCTGCTCACGGCCCTGGTGATGTTCGCCCTCCTCGCCTTCAGCAGCGCGCTCGAGAACGCGGAGACGGTGTTCCCGGGGACGGAGGCCGGTGCCTGGGTGCTGCTGGGGGTGCTCGTCGTCGTGGGCCTCTCGGTGATCGCCCTCGGGGTGCTCCTCGTGCTCAACGGACTCACGGTGGTCCGCCGTGAGGGGCGTTCCCCGGCCCACCTGCTCTCGCTTGTCCTCGGTGCGGCGATCCTCCTCTACATCGCCGCCGCCGTGGTCTCCCTGCTGGCGGACCAGGCGGAGCTGATGGTGTACCTGATGCTCCTCGCCCTGCCCATCGGGTGGTGCGGGTACGGGCTCATCGCGTACCTGCTGTGGTCCTGGCTCTACGGGATCCTGACCCGTCGGTTCGGACGCCCGGTCGACGCGGTCGTCGTGCTGGGTGCGGGCCTGCGCGCCGGCGAGGTGACGCCCCTGCTGCGCAGCCGCATCGACCGGGGCATCGGGTGGAGGGACCGCCCGGTCCAGGAGGGTGTCCGCCCCGTCCTCGTCATGTCGGGAGGGCAGGGGGCCGACGAGCCGCTCCCCGAGGCCGACGCCATGGCCGCCTACGCCCGCTCGCGGGGGGTGGACGAGGGCGACATGCTCCTCGAGCGTGCCTCGACGACCACCCGTGAGAACCTCGTGTGCTCCGCGCGCCTGCTCGCCTCGCGCGGGGAGGTGCACCGTGTGGCCGTGGTGACCAACTCCTTCCACGCCTTCCGTGCCGCCCTCCTCATGCGTGCCATCGGCCTCCCCGGCTACGCGGTCGGGTCGACGACCGCCCGGTACTACTGGCCCACGGCCGTCCTGCGGGAGTACCTGGCGATCATGCGCGACAACCTGCGGCTCAACGTCGTCGGACTGCTCCTGTCCCTGGTGCCGCTCCTGACCGGCGTGGTCGTCGGCCTGACGCACTGAGTGCTCCCGGTACCCGCGCGGCCGGGCGGTGG
>NZ_CCXH01000175.1 GCF_000820725.1 Actinomyces polynesiensis
GCGACCCCTCCGCCCCCCGCGACGTGCCCCTCGACCCCGCGCTCCTCACCACCGACCCAGCCGAGGCGATCGACGGGCGGGACCTCGTCGTCGAGCTGATCGGGGGCATCGAGCCCGCGCGCACGTACGTGCTGCGCGCCCTGCGGCAGGGGATCTCGGTGGTGACGGGGAACAAGGCCCTCCTCGCGGCCCACGGCCCCGAGCTCTACGAGGCGGCCGCGGCCTCCGACGTCGACCTCTACTACGAGGCGGCCGTCGCCGGGGCCGTCCCCGTCGTCTACGGCCTGCGCGAGTCCCTGGCGGGGGACCGCGTCACCCGGGTCATGGGCATCGTCAACGGCACCACGAACTTCATCCTCGACGCGATGGCCTCCGAGGGCGCCAGCTATGCCGACGCCCTGGCGCGTGCCCAGGAGCTGGGCTTCGCCGAGGCGGACCCCACCGCCGACGTCGAAGGGCTCGACGCGGCCGCGAAGTGCGCGATCCTGGCCTCGCTCGCCTTCCACACCCGTGTGGGCATCGACGACGTCTCCGTCGAGGGCATCACCGGGCTCACCTCGGAGGACATGCGCGAGGCGACCTTCTTCAACCGCGCCGTCAAGCTGCTCGCGATCGCGGAGCGGCGCATCGGGGAGGATGGCCGCGAGGGCGTCGCGGTGCGTGTCCACCCGGCGCTCGTCCCGGCGGACCACCCGCTCGCCTCGGTGGCGGGCGCCTTCAACGCCGTGGTGGTCGAGGGTGAGGCCGCGGGGCGGCTGATGTTCTACGGCCAGGGCGCCGGTGGCGCGCCCACGGCCTCCGCGGTGCTCTCCGACGTGGTGGCGGCGGCCTCCCACCGGGTCCACGGCGGCCACGCCCCCCGCGAGTCGGTCTACGCGCACCTGCCCATCCTGGATCCCGGATCCACGCGGACCCGCTACCAGATGCGCCTGAGGGTGGAGGACCGCCTCGGTGTCCTCTCCGAGGTGGCCAGCATCTTCGCCCGGCACGGCGTGTCCATCCAGTCCGTCCACCAGCGCGACGGGCACGAGATCGGCGAGGCCGTCATCGTCATCGCCACCCACGTGGCGCGGGAGGCGGACCTGCGGGCCGTCGCCCACGCGCTCTCACAGTCCCCGGCCGTCCGCGAGGTGGCCTCGACGATCCGCATGGAAGGTGACTGAACCGATGGCCCACCAGTGGCAGGGACTCCTGCGCGAGTACTCCGAGCGGCTCCCGCTGGAGCCCACCGACCCCGTGGTCACGCTGCTCGAGGGGGGCACCCCCCTGGTCGAGGCTCCCGCGATCTCGCGCCGTGTCGGTGCCGAGGTGTGGGTGAAGGTCGAGGGCGCGAACCCCACCGGCTCGTTCAAGGACCGCGGCATGACGATGGCGGTGTCCAAGATCGCCGCGACGGACACGCGGATGATCGCCTGCGCCTCCACGGGGAACACCTCCGCCTCGGCCGCGGCCTACGCGGTGGCCGCGGGCCTGGAGTGCGCGGTGATCCTGCCCGCGGGCAAGATCGCGGCCGGCAAGATCGCCCAGGCCGTCATGCACGGGGCGCACCTGATCCAGGTCGACGGCAACTTCGACGACTCCCTGCGCGTGGTCCGCAAGCTGACGGAGGCCTACCCCGTCGCCCTCGTGAACTCCGTGAACCCCTACCGTCTGCAGGGCCAGAAGACGGCCTCCTTCGAGATCGTCGACGCCCTGGGCGACGCCCCCGACATCCACGTGCTCCCCGTGGGCAACGCCGGCAACATCTCCGCCTACTGGATGGGCTACAACGAGTACGCGGGGCGCAGCGTGGCCACCACCATGGGGGACTCCTGGCAGCGCCTGGACCCGGTTGCCACGAAGGTCCCGCGCATGTGGGGCGTCCAGGCGGCGGGCGCGGCACCCTTCGTCGCGGGGCACCCGATCGACGAGCCGGAGACCATCGCCACCGCGATCCGCATCGGGTTCCCGGCCTCCTGGGACTACGCGGTGGCCGCGCGCGACGACTCCGGTGGCCGGATCACCGCCGTCGGCGACGGGCAGATCCTCGCGGCCCAGCAGCTGCTCGCGCGCGAGGTCGGGGTCTTCGTCGAGCCGGCATCGGCGGCGTCGGTCGCGGGGCTGCTCCAGGCGGGGGAGGCGGGGGAGGTGCCCCGCGGAGCCACGGTCGTGTGCACGGTGACGGGCAACGGGCTCAAGGACACGAAGACGGCCCTGGCGGGCCTGCCGGGCGGTGGCGAGGTCGAGGCGACGGTGGTGCGTCCCGACATCGTCGAGGTCGCCGCGGCACTCGGTCTGCACTGAGGAGGGGACCGGTACGGGCGCTGCGCCCGTGGGCGGACCGGGCGCAGGGTCCGTCGCGCGCTGGCCGTGCCCGCTGCGCGGTCGGCGGACCTCCTGCCCCGCCTGGGCGGACGGCGGAACGCCCGCCCCCCGCACTTCCCTAGGATTGACGCGTGCAACTGCGAGATGACTTCGTCGCCGTGACCGTCCCGGCGACCAGCGCGAACCTCGGTCCCGGATTCGACTCGGTGGGGCTCGCGCTCGGCCTCCGTGACGAGGTGTCGGTCCACGCCACGACGGGCCGCACCTCGGTGGTCGTCGAGGGTGAGGGTGCGGGCCACGTGCCCGAGGACGAGGACAACCTGGTCGTGCGCGCACTCCGTCTCGGCCTCGACCACGTCGGCGCACCCCAGGTCGGCATCCGCATGCACTGCACGAACCGGATCCCCCACGGCCGGGGACTGGGCTCCTCCGCATCGGCGGTCATCGCCGGACTGGCCCTGGCGCGTGCACTCGTGGGTGACCCCGAGGTGCTCGGGGGTGACGCGCTCCTCGAGATCGGCACGGACGTGGAGGGCCACCCGGACAACGTCGCCCCCGCCGTGCTGGGAGGGGCGACGGTGGCGTGGACGGAGCAGGGAAGGCCCGGGGCGGTGCGTCTCGAGCCCCCGCAGGTCTTCGCCCCCGTGGCCTTCGTGCCGGACTTCGAGCTGGCGACCTCGAAGGCGCGGGCGGCACTGCCCCCGACGGTGAGCCACCACGACGCCGCCTACAACCTCTCACGTGCCGCGCTCCTGGGGGCCCTCCTCGCCGGCGGTGGGGACAGTGCCGTCGGGGCGGTGCCCGCGGGTGGGGAAGGGGAACACCCCGTCCGTCCCGACCTGCACACACTGCTGATGGAGGCCACGCGTGACCGCCTCCACCAGGAGTACCGACGTGGTGCCATGCCCCAGTCACTTGCCCTCGTCGACTGGCTGCGCGAGGCTGGGCTGGCGGCGGTGGTCTCGGGAGCGGGGCCGACCGTGCTCAGCCTGGAGACCGTGCCCGAGGCGGTGTGCGCCGACGCCCGGCAGGCCGGGTGGACGGTGCACCGGCTGCCGGTCGACCCGCACGGTGTGCGCCAGACCCGCGGCC
>NZ_CCXH01000176.1 GCF_000820725.1 Actinomyces polynesiensis
CGGGGGGCCGGACCGGGCACCGGTCCGCGAGCAGGCCCGACGTCCGCGCCGGGCAGCGGACCGCCCGGAGTCCGCGGAGC
The DNA here is from genome assembly GCF_000820725.1 of Actinomyces polynesiensis. Lineage (GTDB taxonomy): Bacteria > Actinomycetota > Actinomycetes > Actinomycetales > Actinomycetaceae > Pauljensenia > Pauljensenia polynesiensis. The sequence continues at coordinate 81 of NZ_CCXH01000176.1, forward strand.
GCGCGGAGCAGGGTGGCGACAAGTCCGCCACCCTCGACGTGCGGGCAGCGGTCGCCCAGGAACTCGACGCGGAGCGTCATTCACACCAGGGCCAGCGCCAGGAACGCCCCGCCGACTCCCGTCGTGAGCGCGCCCCGCGTGCCCGCCGCGAGGACGAGGGCGAGTCCCGCCACGAGGAGCACCCCCGCGACCTCGACCAGATCGAACTGCCCGAGGGCGACGGTGCGGGACAGCGTCCCCGCAACCGTCGGGAGCGCAACTCCCGTCGTCGTGGACGTGACCGCAACGACCGCAATGACCGCAACGACCGTCGTGACCAGCAGGGCGGCAACCGCCGTGAACGCCAGCGCGACGTCGAGCCGGAGGTGCGCGAGGACGACGTCCTGGCCCCCATCGCCGGCATCGTCGACATCCAGGACAACCACGCCTTCGTGCGGACCTCCGGCTACCTGCCCGGCCCGAACGACGTGTACGTGGCCCTGGGCAATGTGCGGCGCTGGGGCCTGCGCCCCGGTGACGCGGTCTCCGGGGCCGTGCGCCAGCCGCGCGAGAACGAGCGCCAGCGCCAGAAGTTCAACGCGCTGGTCCGCGTCGACACCGTCAACGGGATGTCCGTCGAGGACGCCCAGCGTCGCCGGGAGTTCGGCAAGCTGACCCCGCTCTACCCGACCGAGCAGCTGCGCATGGAGACCTCCCCGAAGGCCTTCACCCCCCGGGTCATCGACCTGGTCGCACCGATCGGCAAGGGCCAGCGTGGTCTCATCGTCTCCCCGCCCAAGGCCGGCAAGACGATGGTCATCCAGCAGATCGCCAAGGCCATCGAGATCAACAACCCCGAGGTCCACCTCATGGTCGTCCTCGTCGACGAGCGCCCCGAGGAGGTCACGGACATGCGCTCGATCGTCAAGGGCGAGGTCATCGCCTCGACGTTCGACCGCCCCGCCGCCGACCACACGGTCGTCGCGGAGCTCGCCATCGAGCGTGCCAAGCGCCTGGTGGAGCTCGGTCAGGACGTCGTGGTGCTCCTCGACTCCCTGACCCGCCTGTCGCGCGCCTACAACCTGGCGGCCCCGGCCTCTGGTCGCATCCTCTCCGGTGGCGTGGACGCCGGCGCGCTCTACCCGCCCAAGAAGTTCTTCGGGGCGGCCCGCAACCTCAAGGAGGGCGGCTCCCTGACGATCATCGCCTCGGCGCTGGTGGAGACCGGCTCGAAGATGGACGAGGTGATCTTCGAGGAGTTCAAGGGCACCGGCAACATGGAGCTGCGTCTCTCGCGCCAGCTCGCGGAGCGCCGCATCTTCCCGGCCATCGACGTCAACGCCTCCGGCACGCGTCGCGAGGAGATGCTCTTCAAGCCCGAGGAGCTGCGGATCATGTGGAAGCTGCGCCGCGTGCTCGGCACGCTCGACCAGCAGAACGCCCTCGAGCTCATCCTCGGCAAGCTCAAGGAGACGCAGTCCAACGCCGAGTTCCTCATGCTCGTCCAGAAGACGACCCCGAACGCGGACTGACCCCGCACGTACGAGGGCGACGCCCCCGGGTGGCCGATCGGCTCCCCGGGGGCGTCGTGCGTGAGGGGGCGGGACCGGA